>NZ_JBFHHX010000028.1:0-29917 GCF_041596795.1 Lutibacter sp. | reverse complement strand
TTAAAACAAAAAAAGCTGAAACAATTATGTTTCAGCTTTTAGTACAAGAGGCGGGACTTGAACCCGCACGAGCATTACTGCCCACTGGATTTTAAGTCCAGCGTGTCTACCAATTCCACCACTCCTGCATTGGTATTTATATATTGTAGAGCGAAAGACGGGATTTGAACCCGCGACCCTCACCTTGGCAAGGTGATGCTCTACCCCTGAGCTACTTTCGCAGTCATTGTTTTAAAGAACATTGCATTTATATCTCTCAAATGCGATGGCAAAAATAAAACAATTCTCTTAATAGCAAAGACTTTTTTTAATTTTATTTCAAATTTTTTTTTAATCGCCTTATTATAAGGTTGTAATTGTGCAATAAAAAAATATCTTTGCACATAATATAACAAAAAAAATGCAATTATCTTCAAATTCTATATCCAAAAAAATGACCTTTTCGGCAGTTTTTAATGATTTTAAACAATTAACAAAGGTTGGTTTATCATTAAGTGTTGTTTTTTCATCTTTAGCTGGGTATTTATTAGCCGTTGAGAAAATTCAAATATCAATATTAATTTTATTAGCCATTGGTGGGTATTTAATGGTTGGAGCATCTAATGCGTTTAATCAAATTATTGAAAAAGATACAGATGCTTTAATGAAACGCACTAAAAATAGGCCATTACCCGCAGGAAGAATGCATGTTTCTATGGCAATGGTAATTGCGGTTTCATTTACTATTGTTGGTTTGGCAATTTTGTATAGTATTAATCCAAAAAGCGCCTTATTTGGAGCCATTTCTATATTTTTATACACAAGTATTTACACGCCTTTAAAAGCAATTACACCATTAGCTGTTTTTGTAGGAGCAATTCCTGGAGCTATACCATTTATGTTGGGATGGGTTGCAGCTACTAACGATTTTTCTATTGAACCAGGGATGTTGTTTTTAATTCAGTTCTTTTGGCAATTTCCACATTTTTGGGCAATTGCTTGGTTGCAATTTGACGAGTATAAAAAAGCAGGCTTCAATTTAATGCCAATGGGGCAAAAGAATAAGAAAGCTGTTGTGCAAATTATAATTTATACAGTATGTTTAATTATAGTTTCCGTTATTCCTGTATTAAAAATCACGGGAAGTTTTTATATTTACCCTTTAACTGCAGTAATTTTGGTGCTTTTAGGAAGTACAATGTTGTATTACGCAATTAAACTATATAAAAATCAAACAAATAAAGAAGCACGGCAATTAATGCTTTCAAGTGTTTTATATATTACATTAGTACAAATAATTTACGTAGTAGATAAATTTTTACATTAAAAAAATGAGACAAACTTTAGAACAAGAATACAAAACAGCTAAAAGAAAATCAGCAAAACCAATGTTATGGGTTTCTATGATTAGTATGACAATGATGTTTGCTGGATTAACTAGTGCATATGTGGTAAGTAGAAAAAGAAGTGATTGGGTTTCATTTGATTTGCCAGATGCTTTTTATACAAGTACGGCACTTATTGTTTTAAGTAGTATTACATTTTTATTGGCTAAATTTTTTATTAAAAAAGACAATCGTAAATTAACAACCTTTTTTTTGATTTCAACACTATTACTAGGTGCTGGATTTATCTTTTTTCAATTTGAAGGATTTGATCAATTATTTAATGCTGGATTTGTTTTTGCAGGTGAGCAAAGTACTGTAAAATCTTCATTTATCTACGGTATTACTTTGGCTCATATTGTGCATGTAGTTGCTGGTATAATAGTTCTGTTAGTGGTGGTATTTAACCATTTTAATAAAAAATATTCATCAAAAGAAACCTTAGGTTTAGAATTAGGAGCTATTTTTTGGCATTTTGTTGATATTCTATGGATTTACTTGTTTTTATTTTTCTATTTCATTAGATAAAAAAAATAATGTATTTTTGAGGCAACTATAACTAAAAATCAAAAACAAACTGATATGGAAGCAACTATTGCTACTGATTCCTCGGGTACTTCATGGGGTGGTGGAAACAATAAACCTTTAGGGGCAAGTTATGGTAAAATGATGATGTGGTTCTTCATTTTATCAGATGCACTTACTTTTTCTGGCTTTTTAGGCGCATATGGTTTAATGCGCTTTAAATTTATTGAATCTTGGCCAATTGCCGATGAAGTTTTTACTCACTTTCCATTTTTACACGGACTGCATGCGCCAATGTACTATGTGGCATTAATGACTTTTATTTTAATATTTTCATCTGTAACAATGGTGTTAGCCGTTGATGCTGGTCATCAAATGAAAAAAGGAAAAGTTTCTTTTTATATGTTACTTACTATAATTGGAGGTTTAATTTTCTTAGGGTCACAGGCATGGGAATGGAAAAATTTTATTGGAGGTTCTTACGGAGCTGTTCAGTTAAATGATGGTAAAATTGTACAATTTGTAGATGCATCAGGTCATCAAATAGAATTAGAGAAGTTTGCAGTTTCATCACATTCAGAAAGAACACAATTAACTAGAGATAAGGGAGTTTGGTTTATGAGTGAAAGCTCATTACCACCGTTTTCTGTAGAAGAAGTATTGGCTGGTTTTAAAGCAAATCCAGATATTTCTATTAGATTAGAAAAAATTGATCCAGCAACAAAAACAAAAACTATTGTTCCGCGGGCTGAAGCAATGAACTATTTAAACGAAACAAAAGCAGTTGTAAAAGGTGCTAATTTGCAAGTAAATGAATATGGAAAACCTTTGTTTGCTGATTTCTTTTTCTTTATTACTGGATTTCACGGTTTCCACGTATTATCAGGAGTAATTATTAATATTATTATTTTCTTTAATGTTATTTTAGGTACTTACGAAAAAAGAGGACATTATGAAATGGTTGAAAAAGTAGGTTTGTACTGGCACTTTGTTGATTTAGTTTGGGTATTTGTATTTACATTCTTCTACTTAGTTTAATTTATTAAAAAGATTTAAAATGGCAGCACAAGCACAAGAACATACATCGCACACTGGTTTAATTTGGAAAGTATTTGGTATTCTTTCAGTAATTACAATAGTTGAAGTAATTTTAGGTATTATTAAGCCAGATGCATTACACTTAACAACTTTTTTAGGAACAAGTCCGTTAAATATAATATTTTTAGTTTTAACTATCATAAAAGCATATTACATTACATGGTTCTTTATGCATATGAAAGATGAATCTAAAAGTTTAAGAAGGTCTGTTGTTTGGACAGCAGTTTTCTTAATTATTTATTTAGCAACCTTATTATTAATTGAAGGCAGTTATATAAACGATGTTTTATCACCTTTGGTAAAATGGAATTATTAAAAAATTAAAAAATATTTTAATGAAGGTGGTTTTTAGCCACCTTTTTTTATTTTAACTTTGTGATATGAAAAAATTCTGGGTGCTTTTTAGTCTGTTTATTTTGCCATTGGTTTTTTATATTTTTTTATCAAAAGGAATTTATAAATATTCAAATCTTCCAATTTTAACAGAGAACGTAATTGATGTTCAGGGGCTTGACAATTCAAATAAAATAACCTTTGAAAATCATTTATCAATTGTTTGTTTTTTAGGAAATGACAGCAGTACAGCAAAAGGCAGTTTATTTAACCTAAATCAAACTATTTATAAGCGTTATTACCAAAAACCATATTTTCAGGTGATTGCTATACTGCCAGAAGGATCTGAACCATTATACACAGAGGCTATAGAAGAACTTTCGGCTTTTACAGATATAAGTAAATGGCATTTTGTATATACAAGTGCATCAAATATTGAAACGTTATTTAGTAGCTTTAAAACACCTTATAAATTAAACGAAAATTTATATTCTGAAAACGCATATATAATTGATATGGAATTGCGTTTAAGAGGCAGAAAGGATGATGAAGACACAAAAGATGGTAAATTATATGGTTATAATATGAAATCTATTTCAGTTTTAAAAAATAAAATGAAAGATGATATTGCTATTATTTATTATCAGCTAAAAAAATCTGCGGAAAAAGAACAACGTAGAAAAAGAGAAATCTAATAATTATGAAAAAATATTCATACGTAGGAATTGCCTTTATTGTTTTGATTTTTGGGATTTATGCAGTGCCAAAAATTGTAAATAAATTTAAAACACCAACTTTAATAACTATTGCCAAAGTTCCAAACTTTGAATTTACAAATCAAGATGGACAATTAATTTCAAATTCATTTTATAATAATAAAGTGTATGTAGTAGAATTCTTTTTTACAACGTGCCCAACTATTTGCCCTAGAATGAATGAAAATATGGTAAAAATTCAGAATGAGTTTTATGGAAATTTAGATTTCGGAATTGCATCATTTAGTATAAATCCAAAATACGATACACCAGAAATATTAAAAGAATATGCCAAAAATCACGGTGCAACTTTAAAAACTTGGAATTTTTTAACTGGTGATCAAGAAAAAATATATGAATTAGCAAATAAAGGATTTACATTATATGCTGGTGAAAATAGTGATGCCGAAGGTGGTTTTGAACATTCAGGTATGTTTGCCTTGGTTGATAAACAAGGAAATATAAGATCTAGATTAGATGAACATGGAAATCCTATCGCTTTTTATGAAGGATTAGATCCAAAAGGAGTACAAATGATTAAAGAGGATATTAAAATACTTTTAAAAGAATAATGGAAATAAATAATACAAAATATAATAAATGGATTGTAACCCTATCAATTGCAATACCTGTAGTTGTGGCTATTTTATTTGGTGTTAAAATAGATGTTGAATTACCTGTTTTTTTACCACCAATTTATGCAACTATTAACGGATTAACTTCAATATTATTAATTGCAGCTGTTTGGGCAGTTAAAAATAAAAAAGTACAATTACACGAAAAACTTATGAAAACAGCTATTGCATTTTCAGTACTTTTTTTAGTAATGTATGTTGCCTATCATATGACATCAGAATCTACAAAATATGGCGGAGAAGGAGGTTTAAAAACGCTTTATTTTGTAATTTTAATTTCACACATTTTATTATCAATATTAGTAATTCCTTTTGTGTTAATTACATTTGTTAGAGCTATTACAAACAATATAGAGTTGCATAAAAAAATAGCAAAATATACATTTCCGCTTTGGTTATATGTTACAATTACTGGAGTTGTTGTATATTTAATGATCTCACCTTATTATTTATAATGAAAAAACTAACACTTTTAATAGCATTAATATTTGTTTTTCAAATAACAAATGCACAATGTGCAATGTGCAAAGCAGTTGTTGAAAGTGGTGAGGTTTCTCAGGCAGAAGGGTTAAATTCGGGTATTTTATATTTAATGATTTTCCCCTATCTTTTAGTTGGGGCTTTGTTGTATTTCATTATTAAGAGTAAACGAAAAAAGAAAATTTAACATTTCTATAAGAGGATAAAGGTGTAACAAATAATATTTTTAATCGTCATATAGCAAATTATACCTTATAAAAGTTTGTTGTTTTTTTAGTTTTAGTAAAAAAAAGCATCAAAATTATAGGTATTGTTAACAAATAAATTAACCAAAACTCAACTAATTAATGAGAACAAAAATTCTTAGTCTTTTAGCCATTATGTTATTTGTAAGCATACATGGGCAAGACAAAAAATGGACATTACAAGAGTGCGTTAACTACGCGGTAGAGAATAATATTAATATAAAGCAAACCAAATTAAGTGTTGATAGCAGCAAGGAAAGTTTAAATTACGCTAAAGGAAATTTTTTACCAAGTTTATATGGTTCTTCTAGCGGAAATTTAAATTTTGGTTCGGGTTTTGATCCTGTGTCGCAAGATAGAGTTTCAACAAGTACTTTTGGTGGTACATTTGGAATTAATTCTAGCATTACAGTGTTTAATGGTTATAGTAATTTAAACACATACAAGCAGGCGCAAATAGGAGTGGAAGCTAGTAAACTTGAATTAGAAAAAATGCAGGATGATATTTCATTATATGTTGTAAACACATATTTGAATGTTTTATTTGCAAAAGAAAATTTAAATGTTGCTAAAGTTCAATTTGAAATTAGCACCAAACAAATTGAAAATATAAAAGCAAAGTTTGAAGCTGGAGTAAAACCAAAAGGAGATTTATTAAATGCACAATCTACAGCAGCTGCAGATGAACAAGCAGTTATAGCTTATGAAAATACGTTAAATTTAGCTTTGTTAGATTTAGCTCAATTATTACAAATTAGCCCTGTTGGATTTGATATTGAAACAATAGAAGTAGCTTCACCTTCAATAGCAATGCTTTATAATAATCCAGAAGATGTATATCAAAAAGCATTGGCTAACAGACCAGAAATTAAAAAAGCTGAATTAGATATTGAGACAGCAGATTTATCGGTTGAAATAGCAAAAGCTTCATTTTTACCTACAGTAAGTTTAGGTGCTAATGTTGGAACTGGTTATGGATTTAATTTAAAAAACAACTCAAACATTCCATACTTTACTCAACTTGATGATAATTTGGGTTATGGTTTAAGTTTTAGTGTAACGGTTCCTATTTTCAACAGAAATCAAACCAAATCGTATGTTAATACACAAAAAATTAACTATGAGATTTCTACTTATGGATTAGAAAGTGAAAAATTACAATTACAACAAACTATTCAAAAGGCGTTTTATGATGCAAAGGCTGCTGCAAAATCTTATGAATCTGCAGAGAAATCATTAGTAGCTCAAGAAGAAGCATTTAAAAATGCACAAGAAAGTTATAATGTTGGCGCCATGACACAATTTGATTTTGACTTAGTTCGTAATCGATTAGTAAATGCAGAAGGTGCTATTATTAGAGCTAAATACGATTATATTTTTAAAACCAAGGTATTAAAGTTCTATTACGGCGAATCAATAATTATAGATTAAGATTTTAACAACTAGTTATTTAAACATCCAACCTATAAAGTTGGATGTTTTGTTTTATACACAACTAATTAAGTATATTTGCCTTTTAAAAGAGAAAACATTTTGGCATATATTTTAAATATTGAAACGGCTACAAAAAATTGTTCGGTTAGTTTAGCAAAAGATGGAGAAATTGTAGCTTTAAAAGAATTAAATGAAGGAGGTTTTTCACATGCTGAAAAATTACATGAGTTTATTTCTGAGGTTATTAACATAGCTAATATTTCTTTTTCAGAGTTAATAGCTGTAGCGGTTAGCAAAGGTCCGGGTTCTTATACTGGACTAAGAATTGGTGTTTCAGCTGCTAAAGGGCTTTGTTTTGCATTAGATATTCCATTGATATCCGTAAATACTCTAACATCATTGGCGCATTCTGTTTCAATTTCAGACGGATTTAAAATTCCTATGTTAGATGCCAGAAGAATGGAAGTGTATGCTGCTGTTTTTGACGCAAATAATACTTTAAAGGAGGATGTATCTGCCACTATTATTAATGAAGATTCTTTTAAAGAATTTTTAGATAAGAATAATGTTTACTTTTTTGGAGATGGAGCAGATAAATGTAAAGATATTTTAGCGCATAAAAATGCGTATTTTATAGATAATAAATTTCCATCTGCGCAAGATATGGCTTTACTATCTTTTGAAAAGTACAAAAAAAGCGACATTGAAAATGTCGCCTATTTTGAGCCTTTTTATTTAAAAGATTTTGTTGTAACTACTTCTAAAAAGTAAATTAATTTAAAGCGTTGTAATATTTAAAAAGCTGAATTAAATCATCAGTACTTTTTAATTTTAATTTATTCTTTTTTGCATACTTTTCAACTTCAACGGCTTTACTAGAAAATAAATTTAAAATATCATTTTTTCTGTCTGGCAACTCGCTTGCTTCTTTGTTATTGTAACTTATATACAACTTATCTTTTAATTGTTTTAAGGTTGGAGGTTGATATTTGTCATAACCTGTTTTAGCTTTAACTTCTTCAAAAAATTTAATTCTTTCTTTAGCTAATAAGGATATTTTATCACCGTTAAATAAAACAACAAAAAAACCTAGAATGTTTTTATTATCATCTTCATAATTTAATACTTTGTATGTTTTGTCTATTGCTTTAAATGAAATTGTGTAATCTAATTTTTTAATTAAACGATAAAAATTATTATTTTTTTTACCTTCCATTTCATCTTTATAGGCATTATATCGAAGGAAATATGTTTCGTTATTATCTGAAAGTTTAGCAGGTAAAAAGGCATCATTAATGTAGCTACTTCCTACTAATCCTTTATCACCATAATCAAACGATGTTATTGTTACGGAATTTTTAAGCATTTGATCACTCTCTGTGGTTTGACTGTAACAAGAAACACCAATAACAGTAATACTGAATAACATACAGTTTTTTATAAATTTTAGCATTATAAAATATTTAGTAATCTATTTAAATAATAAAGCATTCTTTTTGTAAGTTTTTTGTTGAAATACATAAAACTTTTACTTTTTAATTTCAACCATATGAGGATATGGAATTTCAATTCCTTCTTTATCTAAGGCTAATTTAACTTCTTCAGTTATTGCAAAGTAAACAGTCCAGTAATTTTCTGGAGTAGCCCAAGGTCTAACTGCAAAGTTTACAGAGCTATCGGCTAAAGCAGACACATTAACTGTAGGAGCTGGATCTTTTAATACATTTGGATTGCTATTTAAAACATTCATAAAAACGTCCTTCGCTTTTTTAATGTCTTCACCATATCCAATTCCAAAAGTTAAATCCACACGTAATTTTCCTTCCTCAGTATAGTTTTTAATGTTTCCGTTAGATAATGTTCCGTTTGGAATAATTGCTAATTTATTTCCTGGAGTAATTAATTTTGTTACAAAAATTTGAATTTCTTTTACTGTACCAATTTCACCTTGAGCTTCAATTAAATCACCTACTTTAAATGGTTTAAAAATCATAATTAAAGCACCACCAGCAAAATTTGCTAATGAACCCTGTAATGCCAAACCAACAGCTAAACCTGCGGCTCCTAAAATGGCAATAAATGATGTGGTTTCTACACCTACTTGAGAAATTGCAGTTATAAACACCAATATTTTTAAAGCCCAACCTAATAAATCTCCTAAAAATTTTTGTAGCGTTATGTCAATTCCTTGTTTTTCCATTATTTTTTTGGAAACTTTCACAAGTTTTTTAATAAGCCACAATCCAATTAATAAAATTAAAATTGCAACAACAACATTTACTGCATATTTTCCGATAAATGTTAATGCCAAATTAGCATATTTTTGATAATCCATAGTTATTTATTTATAAAATTAAAGTTAATATTCCTAGTATTGCTGGTATTGCCTGTACATAAAAAATCTTTATGTTCTTTGTTGTGTACGACCCATAAATTCCGGCCAAGGTCACACAAATTAGGAAAAAAGCAGCTAATTCTTCAAAATTAGTTTTATGTACTAATGCCCAAATTAATCCGGCTGCTAAAAAGCCATTATATAAACCTTGATTTTTAGCTAAGGTTTTTGTTATTTTAGCTTCTTCTAATTTCATTCCAAAAGCTTTTAATCCTCTTGGTTTGTCCCAAAAAAATAGCTCTAAAATCATAAAGTAAATGTGTTCAAAAGCTACTAATGCCACAAAGAAAATTTGTAAATATTTCATATTAAAACGTTATTTTTAATTGAGCTAATGCTTTTTCAGTTTCCTTTTCTGGAAGTTTACAAGCGTTATTAACACAAACATAAATATAGGTTTCTTTTTCTGTAAATCTGCCTTCTAAAAGTGGTAAATTACTTTTTAAAACACTTCCTGAAATTAATTTATTTGGAATATAATTTTTATGAATTTCAAGTGCTTTTGCTAAAGCATCTTTTCCTAAAATTGCTATTTCGTAAAAATTACCTGCAAAATTGCAACCCAATTGTAACCAATTAGAAGCACCAGAACCATATTTTTCTGCTCTGTCTTTTACATTTTGAAGCATTTGTTTACTTACTTTTAAATAGTAACCGTTAGTGTAAAAATGACTAAGTAAAAATAGGTTTTTAGCCATAATAGAGTTTGAAGCAGGAATTACATTGTCTTCAATTTCCATTTTTCTAGTAATTAAATTAGAATCTTCATCAGAAGTAAAATAAAACATAGAAGTTTCGGAATCAAAAAAGTGATCAAATGTGTAATCTGTTAATTGTTTTGCGTTTACCAACCATTTTTCATTTAAGGTAACTTCATATAAAGCTATAAAAGCGTCAATTACAGTTGCATAATCTTCTAAATATCCGTTGATAGTACTTTTGCCATTTTTGTAAGAATGGTGTAAGTTTCCGTTTTCTTGTAGTTGTTTAGCCAATATAAAAGTTGCATTTTTAATAGCAATTTCTAAAAAATGAGGTTCGTTAAAAACCTTATAAGCATCTATATATCCTTTTAACATTAAGGCGTTCCAAGAAGTTAAAGATTTATCATCCAATCTTGGTGTTTCCCTTTTATTGCGTTCTTTTAATAAAGTTTTCTGCCAGTATTTTACTTTTTCGGTCAATTCTTTTTCTGAAATATTATAATTTTCCGAAATTTCCTTATCCGATTTCTTTCTAATAAGCACATAATTATCATGTTCCCAAAATCCGTAATAATTCACATTATAAAATTCAGAAAACTGGTTAAAATCGTTTCCTAAAATAGCTTTTAGCTCACTAATTGTCCAAACATAATACGCACCTTCTTCTAATTTTCCTTTTGCATTTATACTATCAGCATCTAAAGATGAATAAAAAGCACCTTCTTGGTTTGTTAATTCACGCTCTATAAATTCCAGTGTTTGGTAAACAATGTTTTTATATAACTCATTTTTAGTTGCTTGGTAGGCTTCTGAATATAAGCTTACTAATTGACCATTATCATATAGCATTTTTTCGAAGTGAGGAACGTGCCATTTTTTATCTACCGAATAACGAGAAAAACCGCCACCAATTTGGTCGTAAATTCCGCCATACGCCATATTTGTGAGCGTTGTATTTGCGTACTCTAAAATAGAATTGTTATTGGCTTGTGTTCCATATCTCAATAAAAATTGATAGTTATTTGGCATTGGAAATTTTGGAGCTCCAGTTCGTCCTCCTAAGTCAAAATCCATATACAATTGCCATTTATCGGTAATTTGTTGAAGGTTTAATGCCGAAAATTCAAATTCATTATTGTTTAAAGTTATCAAATCGGAATTTTTTATGCCTTCCGTTAATTTTACCGCATAATTAATAACATCGTTCGGTTTTTTAGCATACATTTCACTAATTTGAGTTAGAGCATTTATCCAGTTTTCTTTTTGGAAATAGGTTCCTCCCCAAACAGGTCTTCCATCGGGCAACGCAACACAGTTTAGTGGCCAACCACCGCTGCCAGTCATTAATTGTACGGAATTCATATAAATTTGATCTATATCTGGACGTTCTTCTCTATCTACTTTTATATTCATGTAGTTGGCATTCATAACCGCAGCAACTTCTTCATTTTCAAAACTTTCGTGTTCCATAACGTGGCACCAATGGCACGATGAATATCCTATTGAAATTAGAATTAATTTATTTTCTTTTTTTGCCAATTCTAAAGTTTCATTATTCCAAGCATACCAGTTTACCGGATTATGAGCGTGTTGTAATAAATAAGGACTAGTTTCATTTATTAAACTATTGGTAAATTTATGTTTGTTCATTGGTTTTTTGGTTTGATTTTTAAAGCTAATTAGTGAACTTAAATTAATACAATAAAAAGCTTATTTATTAATAGTAGTATTTAAGTAAAATTACAAAAAAGAAAAGCGCTTTTTTAAAAGCGCTTTTAAATAGTATTAAATATGTTGTTTATTTAACTTCAAATGTAATTTTAACATTCACACGAAATTCGGAAACTTCGTTATCATTAATAACCACACTTTGCGATTGTACAAATGCAGATTTTATGTGCTTAACACTTTTAGATGCGTGTTCTACTGCATTTTTTGTGGCTTCTTCCCAACTTACTGTTGAACTTGCCATTACTTCAATTACTTTCATTACTGCCATAACTATTTATTTTTTTGATTAATAATCTTAAATATACCAATTTTAAATCAAAATATTTGTTTAACAAGTCTTAATCCTATGTTAAAATAATATATTTACTAGCTGAAAAAACACTTTTAATTGTATGAAAACTATCTGGTTAAAATTTTTAATTTTTATTAGTATTGCTGGTTTAAACGCACAAACAACTGTTTTAAAAGATAAAGGTTCTTGGTTAACGCTAACTAACAACTTTAAACTATCTGATAAGTTTTCTATTACCAATAGTACGCAATTGCGAACGGTTGATTTTTTACAGAAAAAACAAGCCTTTATTTTACAACCAGGTGTTAGTTATAAATTAAATAACCATGTGAGCGTTGGAGCTGGATATTTACGATATACTTTTTATCCAAATGGTCAATTACATTCACCAATAAAAAAATATGAAAACAGAATTTGGCAAAACTTAATAGTAAATTCAGCTATTGGAAGTGCAAAATTAAACCAACGATTTGTTTTTGAACAACGTTTTAAAGATGATGTTGTTCTAATTTCTGATGATGAATATGCAATTGATGGAGTTTCTTATTCACAAAGAATTAGATACCGAATAGAAATAACCACCAATTTACTGAAATTAAAAAACGATAAAGTTATTTACGGAAGGCTCTCTAATGAAACCCGAATTAGATTTGAAACGGGTTTAACCGAACCTGATTTTGATCAAAATAATTTTGCTGCATTGTTGGGTTATCAATTAGCTGAGAATTCTAAAATTTGGGCTGGTTATGGAAGGTATTACTACAAATCGAACGCAACAAAATTTGTGTCTAATGATATTTTACATGTAACCCTTAGTTACGATTTAGATTTAACTAAAAAGTAATCATAAAAAAGCGCAACTGCTAATTAATTGGCAATAGCTTAATTAAAGAAGTTACCAATTTAATTTAGTAATAACAGTTATTAAAATTCAAATAAACTTTTTTTGATTTCATTTAGAAATGTTGTAAATTTAAGAGGAATCATATAGCCTTTTAAAAAGCATAGAAACTTTCTTATTAGGCAAAGCAAATTACTTTGAAAAGTAAATTTTCTTAATTGTTATTTTCATTTTTTACGAAAATTTTACACACGCCCCACTTTATTAACTTAAAAGATTTCTTATGAACCCAACATTATTATTTACAGGATTAATTGTATTGTTTTTACTAAGTGGTATACGTATTATTTTCGAATATAAGCGTGCATTAAAATTTAGATTTGGTAAATATGTTAAAACACTTCAGCCAGGGTTTAGGTGGGTAATTCCTGTAGTTGAAACCATTCAAATAGTGGATATTAGGGTAATTACAATTAATATAATTTCTCAGGAAGTTATGACAGAAGATAACGTTCCGTGTAGTATTGACGGAGTGGTTTTTTTTAAAGTTAGTAACCCTGAAAAAGCTGTTTTAGAAGTGGAAGAATACAATTTTGCTATATCTCAATTAGCGCAGGCAGCATTAAGAGATGTTTGTGGTAAAGTTGAGTTAGATACCATTTTGTCTAAGCGAGAGGAAATGGGTAAAAACATAAAATCTATTGTTGAACATGAAACAAAAGATTGGGGAATTGATATTATTGATGTAAAAATTAAAGATATTCAATTACCAGAAAATATGAGACGAATGATGGCAAATCAGGCAGAAGCGGAACGTTCAAGAAGAGCACGAATTATTTTAGCTCAAGCCGAAGAACAAGCTGCAGGAAAACTATTAGAAGCAGGTAAATTAATTGATCAATCTCCATCGGCAATTAAATTAAGATTGTATCAAACCTTAGCAAATATAGCTTCTGAAAAAAATTCAACAATACTGTTTCCGTTCCCTGAAGAGGTATTACCAAGAAAGAGAAGAAAAGAGCCTAAAAAATAATATTCTAAAATATATTGTAAATAGTATATTAAACAAAAAAACCGAAACATTAGTTTCGGTTTTTTTAAGTTTTTGAAAAATTAAAATTAGCTAACTGCTTCTTTAAATCTTTTCATTGCTTCACGTAATTGTTTTTCGGAAGCTGCGTACGATATTCTTAAACAAGTTGGCGCTCCAAAAGCATCACCGGTTACCGTTGCAATATTGGCAACTTCTAATAAAAACATAGAAAAATCACCTGCATTTTCAATTTTATAACCTTTAATGGTTTTACCAAAAAATGCAGAAACATCTGGAAACACATAAAAAGCTCCACCAGGAGTATTACATTTTACGCCATCAATTTCGGCTAACAATTCTAAAACAATATCTCTACGTTTTTTAAACTCATCAACCATATATTGAATTTTAGAAACTGGAGCATCTAATGCAGCAATTGTAGCACGTTGTGCAATTGAATTTGCTCCAGATGTAATTTGTCCTTGTAATTTGTTACAAGCTTTTGCAATCCATTCTGGCGCTCCAATATATCCAATTCTCCAACCTGTCATAGCAAATGCTTTTGCTACTCCGTTTACAGTAATTGTTCTATCGTACATACTTTCAATAGAAGCAAAACTAAACATTGGTTCTCCGTAATTTATGTGCTCATAAATTTCATCGGACATGATATAAATATTCGGGTATTTTTCAATTACTGCGGCCAAAGCTCTGTATTCAGCTTCAGAATAAACAGTTCCACTTGGGTTGTTTGGCGAGTTAAAGAAAATCATTTTTGTTTTAGGTGTAATTGCAGCTTCTAATTGTGCAGGAGTAATTTTAAAATCTTGCTCAACGGTAGATGGAATTTCTTTGAAGGTTGCTTCTGCTAAAGTTGATATTGCAGAATAACTTACCCAATATGGTGCTGGTAATAAAACTTCATCACCTGGATTTAATAATACCATTGCTATGTTTGCAATAGATTGTTTTGCTCCTGTAGAAACTACAATTTGACTTGGTTTGTATTCTAAGTTATTATCACGTTTAAATTTTCTGCAAATAGCTTGCTTTAAATCTAAATAACCATCAACTGGGCTATAGGTGCTGTAATTATCATGAATGGCTTGTATTGCAGCTTCTTTAATAAAATCAGGAGTATTAAAGTCGGGCTCACCTAAACTTAAACTAATAATATTTTTTCCTTGTTCTTTTAATTCTCTTGCTTTAGCAGCCATTGCTAAAGTTTCCGAAACTGGTAAACTGTTAATTCTGTTGGATAGTTGATCGTTCATAACATAAAATTTAAGAATACGTTGGTTCTGTGCCTAACGTTTTTAATTGATTAAAATGTTCTTTAATTGCTTTTGAAAAGGTTTTATACTCGTTGTATGGTAAATTAAATTCTAGTGCTGTTTCTTTTACAATTTTAGCTATTTTTCCATAATGAATATGCGAAATATGTGGAAAAATATGATGTTCTACTTGGTGGTTTAATCCACCTGTGTACCAAGATATAAATTTGTTTGTTGGTGCAAAATTAGATGTAGTGTACAATTGATGAATTGCCCAAGTGTGCTCTAAATGTCCTTCCGTATCAGGAATTGGCATTTCGGTTTTAGGAACTACATGTGCTAATTGAAAAATTAAACTTAAAATCATTCCAGCAGTATAATGCATCACAAAAAAACCTAACAATACTTTCCACCAAGCAATGTCTAAAACTATTAGCGGAAGTACAATCCAAAGTAAGTAATAAATAATTTTAGTAATTATTAAAATTGTCCATTCAGTAGTTGGATTTGGAAACTTACCGTAAGAAAGTTTGCGTTTTAAATAACGTCTCATTTGTTTAAAATCGGTAGTAATTGCCCAATTAATAGTTAATAAGCCGTATAAAAAAATAGAATAATATTTTTGAAATTTATGAACCGGTAACCATTTTGCGTGTTTAGAAAAACGAATAATTCTGCCAGCATCAATATCTTCATCGTGGCCTTGAATATTGGTAAAAGTATGGTGTAAAACATTGTGTTGAACTTTCCAGTTATATACATTTCCAGCTAAAATGTATATACTACTTCCCATAATTTTATTTACCCATTTTTTATTTGAAAAAGATTCATGATTACTATCGTGCATTACATTCATACCAACGCCCGCCATACCAATTCCAATAATAACAGTTAATAATAATAAAGCCCATTGAGGCATTGGAACAGTTAATATTAATACAAGTGGAACTAAAAATATGCTGAACATAATAATAGCTTTAGTGTATAGTTTCCAGTTACCAGTACGTTCAATATGATTATCCTTAAAGTACGAATTAACGCGTTTATTTAAAGTTCGAAAAAATTTAGCTTTATCAATTCTAGAAAAGCTTATTGTATTGTTAATCATAATAATATATGTGTTGATAACTCTAAACGCTCCAAAATTAAGCCATTTATGTTCTGAAAAAGAAATTTTATGATAAAAATAACATTTTTTGAAAAGATGTTAATTTAATTTTAGAAATACTAATTTTGCAAAAATCAAATATAAACAATGGAAACCATCTTAAAATACTTTCCTAATTTAACTGATATTCAAAAAGAACAGTTTGGTAAATTAGAAGCACTTTATAAATTTTGGAATGAACAAATTAATGTTATTTCAAGAAAAGATATTGATGAAATTTATACACATCATGTATTGCATTCTTTGGGAATTGCTAAAGTACAAAGCTTTTTACCAAATTCTAAAGTGTTAGATATTGGTACTGGCGGAGGTTTTCCAGGAATTCCATTGGCTATTTTATTTCCAGAATCTGAATTTTATTTGGTGGATTCTATTGGAAAAAAAATAAAAGTAGTTAATGAAGTTGTTGCTGCTTTAGGATTAACAAATGTAAAAGCTGAAAATAAAAGAGCTGAATTGGTAAAAGAGGAGTTTGATTTTATAGTTAGCCGTGCTGTTACTAATATGAATGACTTTGTAAAATGGACCAAAGGAAAAATTGCTAAAAAGAATCGTCACGATTTAAAAAATGGAATTTTATACTTAAAAGGAGGCGATTTAACAGAAGAGTTACAAAGTTTTACCAATGCAACACAATATAATTTAACCGATTTTTTTGAGGATGATTTTTTTGAAACTAAAAAAGTAGTGCATATTCCTCTGAAAAAAAGATGATTTTTATCATAAAATAAGCAAATTATATAAGATATATTTGTTTAATAAATTTGAAATAATGGCGAAAGCAAAGCAATGTATAGTTTGTAAAAAAGATTCAACGGAGACTCCGGTAACGAAATTTTATTATCAAGAAAGCAATTTTTATATATGTCCACAACATATACCAGTGTTAATTCATAACCCTCAGGAGTTAATAGGGTTGTTGCCGGATGCCGATAAATTACAAAAAGGATAATAGAATATTTAAACAATTAGTAAAGAAAAACCCGCCATTTGGCGGGTTTTTTGATTCTTATTTAAATCTGCTTTTTAGGTCTTTTCCTAATTCTTTTAGTTTTTCAACAGCACTTTCAACTTCTTTTTCTACAGTTTCAATAGTGCTTTCTTGTAAAAACGGATATCTGTAATCTGTTGGCGGTACAAAAGTTTCTTTAATTGTACGGTTACTTACCCAACGCAATAAATTCCAAACAGAACCGGCTTTATCATTTGTTCCAGAACCACGAGCACCACCAAAAGGTTGTTGTCCAACTACAGCTCCTGTTGGTTTATCATTTATATAAAAATTACCAGCAGCGTTTTCTAATTTGTTTGTTGCAATATCAATTACATATCTATCGCCGCTAAAAATAGCACCAGTTAAAGCGTACTCACCAGTTTTATCAACTAAATCTAAAGATTCTTGCCATTTTTCATCTTCATACACATAAATTGTAATTATAGGCCCAAATAATTCCGTACACATGGTTTCGTACATTGGGTTTGTGGTTACAATTACAGTTGGCTCAATAAAATATCCAACAGAATCATCATATCCACCACCTACAATTATTTCTGCATCAGCATCTTTTTTAGCTTGATCTAGATATCCAGATAATTTTTTAAAAGCTCTATTATCAATAACAGCATTTATAAAGTTAGATGTATCTTCTGGCGATCCCATTTTAAAGGATTTTACATCTTTAATAACTGCTTCTTTAATTGCAGGCCATAAACTTGCAGGCATATAAGCTCTTGAAGCTGCAGAACATTTCTGACCTTGATATTCAAAAGCACCTCTTGAAATGGCTGTTGCAACTTCTTGTGCATTAGATGATGAATGCGCCCAAATAAAATCTTTACCACCAGTTTCTCCAACTATTCTTGGGTATGTTTTATAAGTATTCATGTTTTTACCAATGGTTTCCCAAAAACTATTAAATACTGGTGTAGATCCTGTAAAGTGAACGCCTGAAAAATCTGGACTATTTAAAAGCACATCTGTAATCATTGCTGAATTACCGGTTACCATATTTATTACACCATCTGGTAATCCTGCAGCTTTAAATAATTCCATAATTACTTGTGCAGAATATACTTGAGAACTTGCAGGTTTCCATATAATTACATTTCCCATTAACGCAGGTGCAGCAGGTAAATTTCCTGCAATTGCGGTAAAGTTAAAAGGTGTAATTGCATACACAAATCCTTCTAACGGACGGTATTCCATACGGTTCCAAATGCCAGGAGAAGATTGTGGTTGATTGCTGTAAATTTCGGTCATAAATTCTACGTTAAAACGTAAAAAGTCTATTAATTCACATGCTGAATCAATTTCGGCTTGATATACATTTTTAGATTGCGCAATCATTGTAGCCGCATTCATTTTATAACGGAATGGGCCTGCTAATAATTCAGCTGCCTTTAAAAAAATAGCAGCTCTGTGTTCCCAACTTGTTGCTGCCCATTTTACTCTTGCCTCTGCGGCTTTTTTAACTGCTAGTTCTATATGTTCTTTATCTGCAGTATGGTACTTTCCTACGCAATGTTTGTGATCGTGTGGCGGATGAATATCAACAGTATTTCCAGTTCTGTATTCTTTTCCACCTATATAAAAAGGAATGTCAACTTGCTGGTTAAACATTTTTCTATACGTTTCAATTAAAGCCTTGCGCTCGGCACTTCCCGGAGCATAGGTTTTTACTGGTTCATTTACTGCTTTTGGTACATTATAAAATCCTGAAGCCATGATGTTATTTTTTTAGTTTTTTTCAGTTAAATTTGCTTACAAAGTTACAAAAATCGATTTACTTTTTTTGCTGTAAACTAATACTGAATATACCAATTTTAATAGCATGTGTACTGTTACTTTTCTTCCTACAACTAAAAATAATTTTATTTTAACCTCTAATAGAGACGAACAGAGAACGCGGGAAACATATTTTCCAAGCAAGTATGTTGAAGATGGAATTGAGATGCTTTTTCCAAAAGATAAAACTGCTGGAGGAACTTGGATTGGTGTTAGTAATAACAAAAGGTTGGTTTGTGTTTTAAATGGTGCGTTTGTAAAACATACACCAAAAGATTCTTACACTAAAAGCAGGGGTGTTATTGCAAAAGATATTTTAAAATCAGCAAATTTTGAAAAGTTTATTCATGAAATAGATTTGAGTTTTATAGAGCCCTTTACTATGGTAATTGTAGATTGGAATAATAATAGTTTAAATTTGTTTGAATTGATTTGGGACTACAATCAAAAGTATTTTAATAAACTTAAAAATGAACCTAAAATTTGGTCTTCGTCAACGTTATATTCTGTTGAAGCAAAAGCATTAAGAAAAACGTGGTTTGAAAAATGGAAAGCAACTAATGAAATTTCTCAAGAATCAATTTTAAATTTTCATCATTCAGAAATAGGAGATAAAGAGCAATCAATTTTAATGAAACGTTCTTATGTAGAAACCGTGAGTATTACTTCGGTAGAAAAAATAGCAAGTACTGTTAAAATGAGTTATGAAGATGTTGTTAACTCTAAAAAAGTTGAGGTTGTATTTTAGCCGGCTGCAAAAGTTATAACGGAAATAATTATAAATCCGATACTCGCCAAAAGCATATAAAAACTATGTAAAATAATAAATTTTAAAATGGTTTTTAATCTGCTCTGTTTATAAAAATTACGCAATGCTTTGTATAAATAAAATGTAAAAAGCACTATAAATATAAACGAAAACCCATCTGTTTTAGTAATTAAACTTATGATATAAAAAATTGCTAATAGTAAAAAAAACACTGTTTGTACGTGAAATACAAATATTAAATGCTCTATATAAGTATATTTTCTTCTGAAATAAACCAAACTTAAGAATAAGGTGAATATAGGTAAAAATATAAACAGTGAAATTGACACATAAGAAGTTAACGTTTTAAAAAACTCTTTTAATCCTTCTTCTTTGTATTTTTCAAAATTTTTATTGCAATTAACTGTTAATTGGTAATATGTTTTATTCCAAAATGTTTTTTCGTACCCCAAACTATCTATAGCTATAGATGCCGAATATTTTGGAAAATTGGTATAATAATGATGAAAATCTTGAATTCTGTTTACAACACTTATTTTTTTAGACGTATCTTTTTTTATAAAATACTCATATTCCTTTTTATTTACAATTGAATCGTTTTCAATATTTAAGGCTTTATTAAAATCTGTAATTATGTTGGTTTTTGATAAATCTATTTCTTCAGCTTTTACAAGTTCTTTATTTAGGTTTGTTAAAGCCGAATCTAGTTGTTTGTTGTTGTTTTGATGTAAAGAATCAATAGGAGTTTGGAGTGTAATTTTATTGTTAATAGGTTCTGTATCAAATTTAGATGAAATTCCTATGATTAAGAAAAATATAATGGAAACATTTAAATACAATTGAAACGGATTAACAAAACGTGCGCGTTTTCCTTCAATATATTGTTTAGAAATTATTCCGGGTTTAGTTAATAAAGGAATAAACGTTTTCCAAAATCTGGAATCGTATGATAAAAACCCTGCAAATAGGCTGTTAATAAAATTTCCAAAAGTAAGTTTATTAGTTGTGTTTTTTTGTCCGCAGTAAGAGCAAAAATTTTCGTTTCCGGTTAAAGGCTGACCACAGTTTAAACATTCTAAACCTTTTTTTTGGTTTGAATAATTTTTTTTTAAACTGAATTTCATAGTACTACTAGTTATGAATATTAGGTACCATTAATTGAAATGTTGGTATGTAAACTTTAAATATTTTAGAAGTAGTAAAATTTATCATTTTATAATAACCTTTCATAGCGCCAATTGGTGAAGTTAAAAAACAATTAGACCCGTAAGTATGTATTTGTGATGGTTTTAAAATTGGTTTTTGACCAATTACACCTGAGCCTTCAACAATTTCAAGGTTATTTAATGAGTCAAATATTTTCCAGTGACGTTCCAATAGTTGAACAGTATCATTACTTTGGTTTTCAATAGTTACTTGGTAACTAAAACCATAGTATAATTTATAATTTCTATAGCTTGTGCCTTCAAAATTAGAAATTACAGAAATTTTAATACCGTTTGTTACTTGTTGTACCATAGTAACTTAATTTAGAATTTTTTTAGTTATACCAAAGATAAGAAATTTTTGAAAAAAACTGCTAATTGTTTAGTTTTTCAGAATTAGCAAATCCCACTCCAATTACCTGTGTGTATCTATTTCCAAAACCTTTATAATAAATTAGCACGGTATAATCGTTTTCGGTTTTATGAAATGAGCCATCAATATCATAATTGCTAATATAGCCAGCTTTATTTTTGGTTACGTATTGGTAATTATAAAAACCTTGTTTTAGTAAAATGGCAACTTCATATAATCCTGTTTTTGGATTGTAAGTTAATTTATTTAAATCATTCAATTCCCAATTGTTGTAGCTGCCACTTACATAAATATCTTTTCCGTCTAAATTTTCTAAGCAACTTAAAGAAAAATGAACCCAACTGTAATCAGCATCGGTATTTGGAGTATCACTGCTTAAATTTCTAATTATAAAATTTCCATTTACATCTTCAAACAATGTATAAGGCCTATTAATACGCTCTTCGTTGGTGTATAAGTACGTATGGTATAAACCTTTTTCCAATTCTGCTCTTACAATGTTTAAACTTGAATTTCTGATAGATTTAGAATCGAAATATAAAAACTCATTTCCGCCGTAAAAACTTGTTTCTTTGTTGTATTTGTATAATAATTCTGTGCCTCTGTAAAATTGAGGTTTTAAACCCATAATTGCAGTTTGCCAATTATTATTTTGAAGAATTACTGGACGAATTTCTTCACTTGGATTGTTAATTCTAAAATTTGAATTATTAATAGTAAATTCAATAGATTGTTTACTGTTTATGGTTGAAATATCTCTGCTTCTATAAACTGCTGCGCCAACTGTAACTTTAGATTCATACACCACAAATGCTCTTTTAAAAACAACTTGCTCATCTTCATTTAAAACAGAAATAATATAATTTCCAGAGATTTTAAGTTCTGTATTTTCATTAGGGATTGTTACCGTATAATTTGTAAATGGCTGTAATGTATTAAAGGAATTTTCATAATCAAGAATTCTATCTTCAGCATAGCCATTAACAAATTCCGATTCTAATAAATTGGAAACGGTCCAATCAAAATCGCAATGTTCAATTTTATAATAATACGTATGCTCATCAGCGTTTAAATCGTCAAATGTTAATTGAATATTTTCGCCTAATTTAATAATAGGCGCATAGGAATTTGTTGTGGTTGGTTTTAGTATAACTGTTTTAATATTATCTGGTTGGGGAAAATTTAGTTGGCAGTAACCAACATTAAAAATGAATATTAAAAAGAAAAATGGAATTAGTTTTTTCAAAATAAAATAAATTAGGTTTTTAGATTAAACTCAATATTTATACCAAAATATGATTGTAAATATACTAAAACCGAATATGATTATTGTTTATTACAACCTTTGCGTAAAAAAATTATTGAAAAAACACCTAAGCTAAGGTTGAAATTGTTATTTTTGCACCGTTTTTTAGTTACTATCAAATATACATAAAATATGTCAAAAGACATTCGAATTAAAAAAGGGCTGGATATAAAGCTAAAAGGTGATGCTGAGAAGGTTACCGAGAATGCTTTATCCTCAAATGTGTTTACATTAAAGCCAGAAGATTTCCACAGTATTATTCCTAAATTATCAGTAAAAGTTGGTGCTAAAGTAAAAGCTGGTGAAGCCGTTTTTTACAATAAAGCTAATGAAGAAATGAAATTTCCTTCGCCAGTAAGCGGTGAGATAGCTGATATAATTCGTGGTGAAAAGAGAAAAATTTTAGCAATTAAAATAAGTGCTGATAAAGATCAACAATTTGTAGACTTTGGTGCAAAAGACCCAAAAGCTATGAATGCCGATGAAATAAAAAGTCACTTGTTAGCAGCAGGTTGTTGGCCATTTATAAAACAGCGACCGTATGATGTAATTGCGAATCCTAATAATTTGCCAAAAGCTATTTTTATTTCGGCATATGCAAGTGCTCCTTTAGCAGCTGATTACGATTATACTTTAGTCGGAAAAGAAAAAGAATTACAAGCTGCAGTAACTGCAATAAGCAAACTTACTTCAGGTAGTGTGCATGTTTCTGTAGGGAAAAATTCTAATTCTCCTTTAGCAGGATTGGATAATATTAGTTTGCATAAAGTTTCAGGGCCACATCCATCAGGTAATGTTGGTACACAAATTGCAAAAATAAATCCAGTAAATAAAGGTGAGGTAGTTTGGACTATTAATCCTCAAGATTTAGTAATAATTGGAGAATTGTTATTAACAGGAAAGTTTAATGCAGAGCGTATTATAGCTCTTGTAGGTTCTTCAGTTGAAAAACCAAAATACTATAAAACAGTATTAGGCGCTAATATTTCTTCTATTGTTGAAGGAAAATTAAAAGGTGATAATAATAGAATTATCAGCGGAAATATTTTAACTGGTAAAGCTAAAAGCTTAAAAAGCAGCTTAGGTTATTACGATAATATGATTACTGTAATTTCTGAAGGAAACGATTATGAATTGTTTGGATGGACAGTACCTGTTTTCAATAAAATCTCTACTTCAAGAGCATTAACTTTTTCTTGGTTAACACCTAATAAAAAATTCGACTTAAATACCAATACCAATGGAGAGCATAGAGCTTTTGTTGTAACTGGAAATTATGAAGAAGTTTTTCCATTAGATATTTATCCAATGCAAATTTTAAAAGCTTGTTTGTATAAAGACTTAGATGAAATGGAACAATTAGGAATGTATGAAGTTGCTCCAGAAGATTTTGCCTTAACTGAATTTGTTTGTGTTTCTAAACAGCCACATCAAGAAATTATTAGAAAAGGTTTAGACTTAATGTTAAAAGAAATAGGATAAAATTATGGGATTAAAAGAAAAATTACATAATATAAAAGAAAAGGGAAAAGATAAAAAGTGGTTACCTGCTTTTAGTGCTATTCATACTTTCTTATATACTCCAAATGAAACAACGCATTCTGGAGGCCACGTTAGAGCTGCTGACGATTTAAAAAGAACAATGAACACAGTGGTATTAGCCTTAATACCTTGTTTAATTTTTGGAATGTTCAACACAGGGTTTCAACATTATGTGGCATTAGGTCAGCCAGTTGAATTCTTATCAATGGATGCATTGTTAATTGGTTTAATTAAAGTTTTACCATTAGTAGTTGTATCATATGTTGTTGGTTTAGGAGTTGAATTTATTTTTGCAATAATAAAAGGACACGAAGTAGAAGAAGGATACCTAGTAACCGGTATGCTAGTTCCATTAATTGTTCCTGTAGATATTCCATTATGGATGTTAGCAGTAGCAGTTATTTTTGGTGTTGTTATTGGTAAAGAGGTATTTGGAGGAACTGGGATGAATATTTTAAACCCAGCACTAACAATACGTGCTTTCTTATTCTTTGCATATCCAACTTGGATGAGTGGTGATAAAGTTTGGGTGCACGGTGCAACTCAAAGAGCAAGCGATATTGCTGCAGGAGCAAACTTAGATGCTATATCTGGTGAAACTGTTTTAGGAACTTTAGCACAAGGTAAAGAAGTTTTGTACTCTGTTTCGGACATGTTCTTTGGTTATATTCCAGGTTCAGTTGGAGAAACTTCTACATTTTTAATTTTACTAGCTGCTTTATTTTTAATTTTTACAAAAATTGGAAGCTGGAGAATAATGTTATCAGCTACTCTTGGTGCCTTGGTAATGGGATTAATATTTAACAGTGTTGTTGATGCAGGAATTATTGGACAAGGAAGTAAGTTTTATGGCTTAATGAGTACCGAATTTTGGCATCATTTATTAATTGGTGGATTTGCTTTTGGTGTAGTTTTTATGGCTACAGATCCTGTAACAGCTTCTCAAACTAATAAAGGAAAATGGATTTATGGATTTTTCATTGGGTTTATTTCAATTTTAATTCGTGTATTCAACCCAGCATACCCAGAAGGTGTAATGTTAGCAATTTTATTGATGAACGTATTTGCACCAACAATTGACCATTACGTGGTTCAAGGTAACGTTAAAAGAAGATTAAAACGTTTAAAAGTAAAAACAGCATAAGAAATGGCAATTAATACAGATAAAAACTCATATACAGTACTATTTGCAACTGCAATGGTGCTTATAGTTGGAGCTTTGTTAGCTTTCGTATCCTCTAATTTTAAAGAGCAAATTACAGAAAATAAGCGTATTGAAAAGCAACAAAATATATTATATGCTTTGGGTGTAAATGAAAATGATGAAACTAGTGTTGAATTTGTTTCAAAATCAATAGTTGGTCAAGAATTTAAAAAATACATCACAAAACAATATGTAATAACTGGTACAGATGCAGTTGAAGATCCAAATGCATATTTAATAGATATCAAAAAAGAAGAAGCAGCAGCTAAAAACCCTTCATACAAAAGAAGACTTCCTTTATTTGTTGGAGAAAAAGATGGTGAAACATTTTACATTGTTCCTGTTAGAGGAAAAGGATTATGGGATGCCGTGTGGGGATATGTTGCAATTGATAACCAACTGGTAGTACAAGGTGTGTTTTTTGATCACGCAGGAGAAACGCCAGGTTTAGGATCAAACATTAAAGAACGTTTTTTTATGGATGATTTTAAAGGAGAACACTTTTTAGATGGTGATACCTTTAAAGGAATTACTGCAGCAAAAGGAAATGCAGATCCAAAAAATAACGACAAAACAGACTGTGAAGTAGATGCAATAGCAGGAGCTACAATTACTGGTGATGGTGTTTCGGCAATGCTTAAAAAAGATTTACAATTGTATTTACCTTATTTAAAAACATTAAAACAATAATTTATGGGACTTTTATCAAAAAAAGACGCAAAATTAATAACTGATCCGTTAGCAGATAATAACCCAATTACTATTCAAGTATTAGGTATTTGTTCAGCACTTGCAATTACAGCAGATTTAAAAGCTTCTATTGTAATGTCTATAGCGGTAATGTTTGTACTTGGACTAGGAAACGTGGTAATTTCATTAATGAGAAACATAATTCCTTCAAAAATTAGAATTATTGTTCAATTAATTGTTGTTGCAACTTTAGTAATTATTGTTGATATTATTTTGAAGGCTTTTGCTTATGAATTAAGTAAAACGTTATCAGTTTTTGTTGGTTTAATTATTACAAACTGTATTATTATGGGACGTTTTGAGGCTTTTGCTTTAGCAAACGGTCCTTGGAGATCGTTTTTAGACGGAATAGGAAACTCTGCTGGATATGCTTTTATTTTAATAATTGTTGGTTTTTTTAGAGAATTATTAGGATCAGGAACTTTATTAGGAATTAAAGTATTAGGTGATCCTATTGAAAAAACTGGAGTGTATGCTTACGGTTACGAAAATAACGGATTTATGTTACTTGCGCCAATGGCACTTATAACATTAGGAGTTATTATTTGGGTGCAACGTTCAAGAAATAAAGCATTAATAGAAAATTAAAAATTAGTTCAAAGTAATTAGGTAGAAATAAATTAGCTCAACCTAATATCTGAAAACTAAAAACTAAAATATATGGAACATATAGAATTATTTTTTAAAGCAATATTCATAGACAATATGGTATTTGCAACATTCTTAGGAATGTGTTCGTACTTAGCCGTTTCTAAAAAGGTGTCAACAGCAGTTGGATTAGGAGCTGCAGTTATTTTTGTAATGGCTATAACTGTACCGTTAAACTGGTTATTAGATCAATATCTATTACAAGAAGGCGCTTTAAGCTGGTTAGGTGAAGAATATGCAGAATACGATTTAAGTTTCTTATCATTTATTATGTTTATTGCAACCATTGCAACAATGGTACAATTGGTAGAAATAATAGTTGAGAAATTTTCGCCTGCTTTGTATAACTCATTAGGAATATTTTTACCTTTAATTGCTGTAAACTGTGCAATTTTAGGAGGGTCATTATTTATGCAATCTCGTGAAATTCCTACTTTAGGTTTAGCGTTTAATTATGGAATCAGTTCAGGAATAGGATGGTTTTTAGCTATTTTAGCAATTGCAGCTATTCGTGAAAAAATTAGATATTCAAATGTACCTGCTCCTTTAAGAGGATTAGGAATTACATTTATTATTACAGGTTTAATGGCTATCGGATTTATGAGTTTTGGTGGAATGCTTACAGGTGGTGATGAAAAAGAACAAACCGAAACAGCTTCTGTTGAAGTAGTAGCTCCTGCTAAAGAAGTAATCGCTATTGAAGAGGTTGAAACTGTAATAGACAGTACAACAATTAACGAACCTGAAATTATTGAATAAGGATGATATTAGCAGTAAACACAATCGGAATAATTATAGTTACAGTTGTGGCATTTTTAATTATTACACTTTTATTAGTAACACTTTTATTAGTAGTAAAACAAAAATTATCGCCTTCTGGACCTGTAAAAATTAGAATTAATGGTGAAAAAGAAATCGAAGTTCCATCAGGAAGTTCGTTACTTTCAACATTAGGAAATGCAAAAATATTTTTACCATCGGCTTGTGGTGGTGGTGGAACTTGTATTCAATGTGAGTGTCACGTAAATTCAGGTGGAGGTGAAGCATTACCTACAGAAACGCCGCATTTTACAAGAAAAGAATTGCAACACGGTGCTCGTTTAGCTTGTCAGGTAAAAGTAAAACAAGACATGGATATTACCATTCCTGAAGAAGTATTTGGTATTAAAAAATGGGAAGCTACTGTTGTTAGAAATTATAACGTAGCATCATTTATTAAAGAATTTGTAGTTGAAATTCCTGAAGACATGAACTACAAAGCTGGAGGATATATTCAAATTGAGATTCCAAGTTGTGAAATCGATTTTAAAGATATGGATATTACAGCACATCCAGAAGAGCACGAAACTCCAGATAAATTCCAAATGGAATGGGATAAATTCGGTTTATGGGATTTAAAAATGAAAAATACTGAATTAGTAGAGCGTGCATACTCTATGGCTTCTTACCCTGCTGAAGGAAGAGAAATTATGTTAAATGTACGTATAGCTACGCCACCTTGGGATAGAGCTAAAAATGGTTGGATGAGTGTAAACCCTGGGGTTGCATCTTCTTACATTTTCTCTCGTAAAAAAGGTGATAAAGTTACCATTTCGGGTCCTTATGGAGAATTCTTCATTAATGAATCTGATGCTGAAATGTTATATGTTGGAGGTGGAGCAGGTATGGCACCAATGCGTTCTCACTTATATCATTTATTCAAAACATTAAAAACTGGAAGAAAAGTAACATATTGGTACGGTGGACGTTCTAAACGTGAGTTATTTTACTTAAAACATTTTCATGATTTAGAAAAAGAGTTCTCTAACTTCAAGTTTTACTTAGTATTATCAGAGCCAGCACCTGAGGATAATTGGGTGAATAAAAAAGATGCTGATGATTTAGAGGGAGATGGATTTACTGGATTTGTGCATCAAGCTGTAATAGATGAGTACTTATCTAAACACGAAGCACCTGAAGATTTAGAATTATATTTCTGTGGACCTCCATTAATGAACAAGGCTGTTCAAAAGATGGGAGAGGACTTTGGATTAGCTGATGAAAATATTAGATTTGATGATTTTGGTGGGTAATTAACTCATTTTAAATAACATAAAAAGCAAAAACCAACATGAAAATGTTGGTTTTTGCTTTTTATCAATTATATTAGGGCAAAAATAGTATTGTCATGAAAACAACTAGCACTCAAATTTTAATGATAGTTATGATGTTTTTTTTGAGTTTTTATTCAAATGCTCAAAAAAAAACAAATGCAAAGCCTTCAAATAATAATCAATCTAAAATTAATTATACGGTTACCGAAGAGAATAAAAGAGCAATACAAGAAACAGGTTATGTTCGATGTTTAACTGTAGAGAACGAAATAGCCCTTCAAAATGAATATCCTAACCGGTATACTAATAATGAGTTTGAAAAATGGATTAGTCCTAAAACTGCTGAGTTAAAAGCTAAACGACTTTCAGGAAAAAATCAAGAAGCTACAATAGTTTATAATATACCAGTAGTTATTCATATTGTACATAACGGCGACGCAATTAATACTATTGGAAATATTGTAGGTGAAAATATTTCTGATGCCCAAGCAGCATCGCAAATAGAAATAATGAATCAAGATTTTAGAAGAATGAATAATACTCCTGGTGGTGCAAATACTACAGGATTGGCAGTTGATGTAGAAATTAATTTCTGTTTAGCAACACAAGATGAAAACGGATTACCAACATCTGGTATTATTAGACATAATATAACTCCGTATAGTAACAATGTTGCTAACGATGCCGATGGAGCAGACTGGGAAACAAGGGCAGATGTAGAGTTAATGAAAGCAAATACCCAATGGGATCCTACAAAATACCTAAATATGTGGACATTTAGAGCTGGAGGTAAAGATTTAAGTAAAGGTGGTTTAAATGGCTTGTTAGGGTATGCGCAGTTTCCAAGTGCATCTGGTTTGGATGGATTAAATGATAATGAGGGCTCTGCAAGCACAGATGGTGTAGTTGCTAGTTTTGATGCTTTTGGTTCTATT
>NZ_JBFHHX010000027.1:0-29944 GCF_041596795.1 Lutibacter sp. | reverse complement strand
TTTTTCACCTTCCTCATCAAAAAACTTCACTCCACAAACCATTCCTTTATCATCTTTCAACAATCCATTAACTGAACAATAGTTAATTACTATAGCTCCAAGTTCTGTAGCACTTTGAAGTGTATTAATAGCCAAACGAGTATCATCAAACTGACCATCATGGTAAACAACACCCGCAGATATTTTATCAGGATTAATTGTAGAAATACGTTTTAATGTTTTCGCTTTTGAAATTCTTTTAGATCTTCCTAAACTTAATTTCCCAGCTAACAAATCGTACATTGTTAAACCAACTGTATATTGCAACTCATCAAACAAGCCGTGAGTTGGTATTATGAAGGATTGGTTTTTCACTAAATGCGGCGCATTTTGAGTTAACAAACCTCTCTCTACAACAGCCTCTCTTACTAAACCAACATCTCCTTGGGCTAAATAGCGAACTCCACCATGTACCAATTTTGTGCTTTTACTTGAAGTTGATTTTGTGAAGTCTGATTTCTCTAACAAAACAACTGAATATCCTCTTGCCGAAGCCTCCAACGCAATTCCAATTCCGGTAGCTCCACCTCCAATAATAATAAAATCATATTCTTTCGAATTGCCTCTAATTTTATCAATCATCTCACTTCTTTTCATATCTCAATAATTTAAATCAATAGTTACTTATATTTATTACATCGTAAATGTATAACATTCCGAAAGCTTTCGAAAGCTTTTTTTTATTTTTTTTTCGATAATATGACATTTATCACTGTTTCTAACTATTTCTCCACAAAGAAAATAAATAACTAATTGACAACGAAAACTTTAAAAATTAGAAACTCTTACCCTAAAATATTTTTTTAATTTCATTAATAAATAATTAAAAAATATTTCGTAATATTTCGAAATAAACTCATTATACCATATCTTTGCACCTATAAATACTATGATAATGATTTTAAATATTGCTGAAAGACATCAACTTATTTTAAAAAAACTAGAAGAAAAAGGCTTTGTTGATGTAAACGATTTAAGTCAGGAATTTGATGTTTCTCTAGTTACCATTAGAAAAGACTTAAAAGCTTTAGAAGAAAAAAATCTGCTATTCCGCTCGCACGGAAGAGCCATCCCATCCAATCCTTACGCTACAGAAAACCATGTTAATGTAAAGGAAAAAATCCAAACAAAAGAAAAAATTAGAATTGCTACCGCTGCAAGCTCAATACTAGAACCGAATGACAGTATTATAATTGCTTCAGGGACATCTGTAATTGAATTTGCAAAAAACTTAAAACCCGTTGAAGGTCTAACTGTTTTAACCGCATCATTAAATGCATCCTTAATCTTATCTGAAAACCCAAATATTGATGTTATTCAATTAGGAGGTATTGTTAGAAGAAGCTCATCATCTGTAATTGGCCCAATAAGCGAAAAAATGCTTGCCGAATTTACTTTTACCAAATTATTCTTAGGAGTAGATGGTATAGATTTGGAATATGGCTTAACTACAACCAACTCCATGGAGGCTTCTTTAAATAAAGAAATGATAAAAGCTGCCCAAAAAATAATTGTTTTAGCTGATTCTACTAAATTTGGAAGAAAGGGTTTTGGAAGAATTTGCGGAATTAATGATATTGACCACATAATTACAGATAGTGGTATTGATGAAAAAACAAAAAACAAACTTATTGAATTAGGAATTAACTTAACAATCGCTTAAATTACACACATTTTAAAAATAAAAATAACAAAAACTAACAATGAAAAATCTATTTTATTTAATCATTACTTTCGGCTTTTACTTTTCATCAATCGCTCAAAACAGCACAGAAATAAGCATTGGAAACAAAGTGAAACCTTTTGTCGCAATAGATGACACCGGAAAAACCTGGAACTCACTAAGTGTAACCTCCGATTTTTTGGTTGTTTATTTTTACCCTGCAGCTATGTCTGGAGGATGCACAAAACAAGCCTGTTCATACAGAGATAACAAAACCTCTTTTGATAAACTAAACACAACAGTTATAGGTATTAGCGGTGATGAAGTTGCGGGTTTGAAACATTTTAAAGAAAGCTACCAATTAAACTTCCCTCTACTTTCAGATTCAGAAGGTAAATTATCAAAATTATTTGGAGTGCCAACCACAGAAGGAGGCACCATTAACAAAGAGTTTAATGGCGAAAACTTTTTATTAACCAGAGAAATTACAACTCCAAGATGGACATTTATTTTAAATAAAGAAAGAAAAATTATTTATAAAAATGCGGATGTAAATGCCTCAGACGACAGTAAAATTGTTAAAGAATTTATAGAAAAACAGCTTTAAAAAGCTGTTTTTCTATAAACTTATTTTTCTAAAGCCAATTTATTTCGTAAAAGCAACATTAATAAAATTGCTATAAACCCTAAAAAACCCATTAAATACCAGTTTGCTGCAAAGCCAAAAACTCTTATAACTTCCATACCTGTTTTTGCACTGAAAATATGAGCTAATGAAAATGCCATTGTATACAATGCTAAATACTTTCCTTCCTTACCTTCGGCAGCTCTACTCATAGCAAAATTATTGGTAAAAGGAAATGCCAACATTTCACCTAGGGTAATAAAAATCATACCAATAATTAAAATAATACCCCAACTAAAAGTATTTAAAATTAAAAAGCTTAAACTAAACAAACCCAAACTCCAGGTAATTATCTTCAATTTATTAAATAACTTTTTCTCAATATAATGAATTAAAGGCATTTCAAATAAAAATATTAAAAAACCATTTAAAGCCATAATCAACCCAATTTGCAATTCTGTTAAGCCGTGAATTTCGCTATAATATAATGGCAATGTTGAAAATAATTGTAAAAACATAAATCCCATTAAAAAAACTACGGTTAAAAAAATCCAAAATGGTTTATCTTTATATATTGATTTAGTAACCAGTAAATTAGATAAATCATGAACAACAACCGAACTTTTTAATTCCTTTTTCTTTAATACAATTTTCATAATTAAAACAGCAGAAATACAAGTTATTCCATCTACCCAAAACAAACCAGCATAACCAATTCCAGCAATTATAATTCCACCTAAAAAAGGACCAAAAGAAAACCCAAGATTAATAGCTAAACGAATTAGCGTTAAAGATCTAGTTCTGTTTTCTGGTTTACTATACGACTTTAAAGAAACGAACATTGCTGGGCGAAACATATCCGCAACAGCCATTGTAAAAAAAATGGCAATTAAAAATCCTGAAAAACTTGTAATAAATTGTAAACCAATAAACAAAAAACCTGTAATAAATAAACTCCAAAACATAACCGCGTAAAATCCAACTTTATCAGTTAATTTTCCACCCAACCAAGACCCTAAAAGAGAACCAACCCCAAAACTACTCATAACCCAACCAACTTGAGTAAGCGTAAAATTTAAATTGGAAGTTAAATATAAAGACAAAAAAGGAAGCACCATTGTTCCCGCTCTATTTACAAAAGTAATTAAAGCTAAATACCAAATTTCTTTAGACAAACCCCTAAAGGAATTTTGATAACTATTTATAGTTTTTACAAGCATATTACAAAACTAAAAAAACCCAGCTTTTTGCTAGGTTTACAGTAAAAATAACATTGTTTTTAATTCAATAAAAAGCAATACAAGCACTTAACACAAAGAAACTTACACCTCTATTTCTAAAACAACAAGTCATTCTTTAATTTTAGCAATCAAAATTACAAAAATATTCCAATTATGTATCTTAGCCCTAATATTATTATTTAGTACTTTTGGATTTTATTAAACCTTATATGAAAAACACACTTATATTATTAATTATCGCTACAATTTTTATTCAGTGCAACTCACAAAATACCAAATACCAAGATGAAATTAAACAATTTCAATATAAATTAAACACTGAATTTGCTGATGCCACAACATCTCCACTAACAGAAAAAGATTTAAAAACATTTAAATCACTAGATTTTTTTGAAATAAATGAAAAATACAAAATTATTGCAGATTTTGAGCTAACACCTAACTCTCCAATTTTTGAATTAAAAACTACCACAGAAAGACTACCTTTATATAGAAAATACGGTATTGCAACTTTTGTTTTAAATGGCAAAAAACACCAACTAAACATATACCAAAGTCAAGACCTACTAAAATCTTTAGATTACGAAAACTATTTATTTCTTCCTTTTTACGACACTTCAAATGGACAAAGCAGTTATGGAGGCGGAAGGTTTATAGATTTAGAAATTCCGAAATCAAATAACAAAACCATTATTATAGATTTTAACAAAGCCTACAATCCTTATTGCGCATACAACCACACTTTTTCTTGCCCAATCCCTCCAAAAGAAAATTTAATATCAGTTCCAATTGAAGCAGGAGTAAAAGCTTACAAAAAACATTAAAAAAAGCCTATGCAAAATCGCATAGGCTTTTTTATCAATAAATAAACGAACTAATTAATGTTGATTCAAACGGAAATCTGGATACGCATCCATACCATGCTCGTGTATATCTAAACCTTCTTGCTCCTCTTCTTTAGAAACTCTAATTCCAACAGTTTTCTTCAAGGTATAAATAATTGCAAAAGAAGTAGTTAAACAAAAAGCACCAATAGCAACTACACCCAATAACTGAACTCCAAATTGAGACCATCCTGCTAAATCTCCAAAGATTCCAACAGCTAAGGTACCCCAAATACCATTTATTAAATGTACAGCAATTGCTCCAACTGGATCATCCAATTTCATTTTATCTACTAAAGCAACACCTAAAACAATTAAGGCACCGGCTATAAAACCAATAACAATAGAATCTGTTACGCTCATTACATCTGCTCCAGCGGTAATACCAACTAATCCACCTAAAATTCCATTCAAAAACATAGATAAATCATATTGTTTATATTTGAATAGCGACACTAAAAATGCCGACAATCCTCCTGCTGCCGCAGCCATACAAGTAGTAACTAACACTTTAGAAGTTGCACCTGGATCTGCCGAAAGCACAGAACCTCCATTAAATCCAAACCATCCTAACCATAATATTAAAACTCCTGCTGTTGCAAACGGAAGATTATGACCTGGTATTACTCCAATTGATCCATCTTTTTTAAATTTCCCAATTCTTGCACCCAATAAATAAACCGCAACTAAAGCAGCCCAACCACCAACTGAATGCACCAATGTTGATCCTGCAAAATCATAAAAACCTAATTCATCTAACCAACCTGCTCCCCATTTCCAAGAACCAGCAATTGGATACACAATTCCTACATATATAATTGTAAAAATCATAAAGGCGCCTAATTTTACTCTTTCAGCTACCGCTCCAGAAACTATAGTTGCCGCTGTAGCCGCAAACATTCCTTGAAACAAGAAGTCTGTCCAGTATGTATATCCTCCATCGGCATATTCTGCAGTTAAACCATTTTCTGGGGATGCTAACCCAAATAGATCGAAAAAATAATCTGGTATTACACCCGCTATAAATGAACCTGGATACATTAAATTAAACCCTACAAGTGCGTATAAAATTAACCCAATTGAGATAATAAAAACATTTTTAAATAAAATGTTAATTGTATTTTTTTGTCTAGTTAAACCAATTTCTAACAATGAAAACCCTAAATGCATTAGAAAAACTAATGCAGTACATATCATCATCCAAACATTGTTAACTGTAAATATTGTTTCTTCCATAATTGTTCTTTATTCTTGTTTTTATTTTAAGGATTCAGATCCTGTTTCTTTTGTTCTAATTCTGTATGTTTCAATAATATCCGAAACAAATATTTTCCCATCTCCAACTTGCCCGGTAAATGCCGTTTTTAACAAAACATCAATTGTTCTATCCAAAAAAGCATCAGATACTACTATAGACAAGAATCTTCTTTGAATATCCGAGGTACTATAACTCACACCTCTATAAACGTGTCCTTCTTTTTCATTTCCAACACCTGTTACATCCCAATAGCTGAAAAAATTCACTTCTATTTCGTGTAAAGCATCTTTCACTTCAACAAATTTAGATTTTCTTATAATTGCTTCAATTTTCTTCATTTTACGTGTTTTTTATAATTGATTGCATCAAAAATATATTATTTTTTTATTAACCCCTAATTTATTTAGGGTTCAAATATCATTTTTAGTATATTTTCAAATTACACCCTACTTATTTTATAGTTAAATAATTTTTTTTGATTTTTATAAAATATCAACAAAACAAAATCACCCTAAAGGATAAACCTTTAAGGTGATTTCTAACTAAACCTCAATTATAATATTATAGAGAAAAACCAAATGTTAAAAACACATCTTCAGAATCTGGATTCACAGTAAATGCAGCATTTACAGGTAAACTGAAAGAATCTGACAATTTAATTTCTTTAGATGTACCAATTGATAAATTTATTAATCCTGAACCATCTGTATAATAATAGCCATTATCATCTCCAAACACACCACCAACTGCAAAACTTAAAGGAGTACCTCCAATTTCAGTTTCATAACTAGCTTCAACATATGTTGAATACGCAGATTTTTCATCTAAACCATCCATATATTTAATAGCTCCACCAAAATTAGTAGCAACTGTTATACCAATTGGACCAGAGTATGAAAGCATTGCCTCAAAAACGTGACCAGCATTATATGGAAAATAACCTCCAGATCCTTCACCTGGAAAGAAATAATCTGTAACTGTAACAGAAAAAGCATCACTAAATGCATAAGACATATATAAATCTGCCTCATTTCCAATTCCTAAACCACCTAAATTATATGCACCCCAAGCTCCAACTGAAAAATTTCCAGCAGATAATTCTATATAAGGCTGAGCACTTGCGCTATTACCTCCCAACTGAATACCTCTCCAGATATAACGAGATTGCACATCTAAACCTAAATCTAAAGAAGCTCCTGACTCCTCTTGCGCATTCATTGCCGTTATTGATAATAATGCTACAAAAACTAGTACTATTTTTTTAATTGTTTTCATTCTTTTTAATTTTAATTAATAATAACTATTTGATTGATTGATTTTTTTTTGATTGAATAATTTACCTATTAAATTCTAATTATTATAAACATTTGATTTATGCTCATGAATATCTAAACCATCTACTTCTTCTTCTTTTGAAACTCTCAACCCTACTGTTTTCTTTAATATAAATAACAATACAAACGCACAGGCTATAGCCCAAGCTCCAATTGCAAATACTCCAGTTGCTTGAACTCCTAATTGATGAAAACCTCCACCATATAATAAACCACCGTCTGTTGCAAATACACCAACTAATAATGTACCAACTGCACCACAAACACCATGTACTGATACAGCACCAACTGGATCATCAATTTTTAATTTTTTATCAATAAACTCAATTGAGAATACCACTAACGCACCTGCTATGATTCCAATAATAAATGCTCCCATTGGGCTAACCGCAGCACATCCTGCCGTTATTCCAACCAAACCTGCTAATGCACCGTTCAATGTCATTGAAATATCTGGTTTCCCATAAATTCCCCAACTTACAAATAATGCAGTTATAGCAGCTGCAGCAGCAGCCAAATTTGTAGTAATAACAATACCCGCAACAGCAATTGCATTATCTCCAGAAATAGCTAACTGAGAACCAGCGTTAAATCCAAACCATCCTAACCAAAGGATAAACACACCTAAAGCACCAATTAATAAGTTATGCCCTTGTATTGCATTTGATTTTCCGTTTGTATATTTTCCAATTCTTGGTCCTACCATAAATGCCGCTACTAATGCAGCCCATCCACCAACTGAATGCACTACTGTTGATCCAGCAAAATCAATAAATCCAAGATTTGTTAACCAACCTTCACCTTGCCACACCCAATGTCCTGAAATTGGATATATAAATACGGTCATTACTAACGAAAAGATTAAATATGTTGTAAATTTTGTTCTTTCTGCAATAGCTCCAGAAACAATAGTTGCCGCTGTTGCTGCAAATACGGTTTGAAAGAATAAATTGTGCATATTTTCCGCATCGCTAAAAAACAACGAAGGACTTCCTACAAAAGCTCCAATTGTATCACCATACATAATTGTATACCCAATAGCCCAAAAACCAAGACTACCTATACACAAATCCATTAAATTTTTCATTATTATATTTCCTGCATTTTTTGCTCTGGTAAAACCAGTTTCAACAAGCGTAAAACCAGCTTGCATAAAAAACACTAAAATTCCGCTTATTATAATCCACATTAAGTCTAAAACACTATTAGTATCCATAATATTTATTTTTTTTAAGATTAAATTGATTTTTTATTATTTTAAGGCGTCAGAACCTTTTTCTTTTGTTCTTATTCTATATGTTTCCTGAATATCAGAAACAAATATTTTACCATCGCCCACCATACCAGTGTATGCAGTTTTAAGCAATACATCTATAGTTCTATCTAAGAAAGGATCAGAAACCACGATAGATAAATACCTGCGTTGAATATCTGAAGTACTATAACTAACACCTCTATAAACATGGCCTTCTTTTTCATTACCAACACCGGTAACGTCCCAGTAACTAAAAAAAGTTACACCTATTTGATGCAAAGCTTCCTTTACTTCATCAAATTTTGATTTTCTAATAATTGCTTCAATTTTCTTCATAATAAAGTGATTTGTATAATTGATTTCGAAACAAAAATATATTTATTTTTTTTTACCCCCTAATTTTTTAGGGGTGTATATTCTATTTTTGCATTTTATTTATTTTTACCCCTTTTTTATTGTAGGTATAAAAATATAACTTCCTGTTTTTATCGAAAATAATCGAAAAAACAAGATTTAAAATCAATTCTGTATATAAATTTGAAGAATAAACCTCCTTTTTAAGGCTAAAATCCATTAAAAAGGACTGAAAAATAAACTATAAAAGATGTAAAAGTGTAGATTAATAAATTTAAGCGCTCCCTATTGATAAATGAATTGTTGATTTTTTTAAATAAAAATAAAGAATGTAGCAAAGGAACCACAGAAACAAAAAAAAAAGGAACCATCATAAATATGCGATTGCAAATTATTATTTATATTAGTTCTACAGTCTACAACCAAACAAAATAATAAACTCAAAAAAAATTTCGCTTAAAAAATACTATATATTAAGGTGTTCAGGAATAATTAAAAATGTATTAGTAAAACATCTAATAATTCTTCTAAATGAACCCACATTGTTGTTTTATATTACATCACTATAATACGTAAGATTAAGTAACTTTTGAAGTGTTTAAAAGTTACTTATTCCTAAAAGGTAAAAAACCTAACAGATTAAAATTTAATTTTTTCAGCATCAATCCAGTTCCATTTCCCTTTAACAACTCCTTTTTCTAAAGTTAAAACACCTGGATTTGCTCTTATGATAGTTTTTAAAGTAGTTTCATCACAAAAAAGCATATCAAATTTTAAATCGAACTCTTCTTTAATATCAATAAACTCATCATTTAAAGATGCAGATAATGCGTATACATTATAACCGTTTTTTAAAGCTTTGTCGGTAACCTTTTTAATTGCATCGAATCCATCTCTATCACTTCTACTAATATTATACATTACTATTAACATAACCTTATCATCAGCTAACACTTTGTCTGTTAAATTTTCCCCTTCATTAGATTCTAAATAAAAATCGTGAATTGGAGGCAATTCAGTTCCTACAAATTTCATTCCTTCAGGAATACTTTTTCCAATAGCATATGGCCTAAAGTCGATAATTGGCAAATGCACTAATACATAATATGTAATATATAGAAATGTTAAAAACGATAAAAAGGAAGTCCATTTTGCAATATTGGCACTTATTATAGGTTTTATATGGCTATTTTTCCATACTAAAACAAGAATAAAAACAATAAGCACAACGTTTTTATAAAAGGTTCCCCAAGCAGATAATTTAACGGCATCTCCAAAACAACCACAATCAGTAACTTTATTATAATACGCAGAATACCACGTTAAAAACAAGAACACTAAAATAATTAACAACAAACTCCAAGATGTAAATTTTGGTAAATAACCTACTAATAACATAACACCTAACATAATTTCTGCCATAATTAACAGTATTGAAAAAGGTAATGCGTATGGAATTAAAAATTCTAGATTTAAAACATCAAACCCAAAATATTCCTGAAATTTATAGGCAGATCCTAACGGGTCCACCAACTTTACAAAACCTGAAAAAATAAATGTTAGCGCAACAATATACCTTGAAATTTGAACTACTATTTTCATCTTAATTTTCTTTTAAATGGATTAAAGCAAACACGGCATAATTAATCATATCTTGATAATTAGCGTCAATACCTTCAGAAACAATGGTTTTTCCTTTATTATTTTCAATTTGTTTTACACGTAATAATTTTTGAAGAATTAAATCGGTTAAAGAACTCACACGCATATCTCGCCAAGCTTCACCATAATCGTGGTTTTTATCTTCCATTAATTTTTTAGTAATTGCCACATGTTTATCATACAAATCAATAGCTTCATTCACTTGTAAATCTGGCTGGTCTACCACTCCTTTCTCCAATTGAATTAAGGCCATTATCGAATAATTTATAATTCCAATAAATTCAGACACTTCTCCTTCATCTACCTTTCTGGTCGAATTTTGTTGCAGTTGACGAATGCGTTGCGCTTTAATAAAAATTTGATCTGTTAAAGACGGTAATCTTAAAATACGCCAAGCGCATCCATAATCTTTTAACTTATTACTATATAATGAGCGGCATTTTTCAATAACCTCGTCGTATTGTTTTGAAGTTTGTTGCATGTAACTTTAAATATTTACGTAAATTTCGAACAAATTTAATGAAATTAAAATTCAATTACTCATTTATGAAGAAAGTTGCAGTTTTTTGTGGTTCAAGCTTAGGATTTAAAGAAATTTATAGAAATGAAGCTACTAAGTTAGGTGTTCATTTTGCTGAAAACAATATTGGTTTGGTTTATGGAGGTGGAAAAATTGGAATGATGGGCGTTATTGCAGATGCTATTCTAGAAAAAAAAGGAGAAGTAATTGGTGTTATACCTGGTTTGTTAAGACACGAAGAAGTTGCTCACAACAATATTACTGAAATGATTGTTACCAAAACAATGAGTAAACGCAAGGTAAAAATTAGCAAATTAGTTGATGGATATATTGCGCTGCCAGGTGGATTTGGAACTTTAGATGAAATTTTTGAAGCGCTAACATTGGGTCAGCTAGGAATTGAAAAAAAACCAGTAGGATTATTAAATACCAACGGTTTTTTTAATTATTTAATAAAACAGTTAGATGTAATGGTTGCTGAAGGTTATTTAAAACAATCTAACAAAGAAATGCTTATTGTAAGTGAATCTGTTAATGACTTAATTACTAAAATGTTTAATTACCAAGCTCCAGAAATGTCTAAAGTAATTAATAAAGTAGTTAGATAATGAAAAGTATAAATTGTAACGGAAAATTAATTGACCTTTCCACCCCAAAAGTAATGGGGATTTTAAATATTACTCCCGATTCTTTTTATGATGGAGGAAAATTTAATAGCACCAATACAATTATTTCTCAGGTTGAAAAAATGCTAAGCGAAGGAGCTACTTTCATAGATATTGGCGCATATTCATCCAGACCAGGCGCAAAAAATATTACCGAAGAAGAAGAATTAAGCAGAATTGTACCAATTGTTGATTTATTAATTAAAGAGTTTTCAAACATTTTAATTTCCATTGATACTTTTAGAAGCAACATTGCGCAACAATGTATTGCTAAAGGCGCGTGTATTATTAATGATATTTCTGCTGGAAATATGGATCCAAATATGTTTGCCACCATTGCAAAACTTCAAGTTCCTTATATAATAATGCATATGCAAGGTACTCCTCAAAACATGCAAAAAGATCCAGTTTATAATGATATTATAAGAGAAACTCTATTTTACTTTTCGAAAAAAATTAACGATTTAAGAAATTTAGGCATTAACGATATAATTACCGATGTTGGTTTTGGTTTTGGAAAAACTCTAGAACATAATTACAAATTACTAAATAATTTAGAGCTGTTTAGCCACCTTAATACTCCAAATTTAGTAGGAGTTTCAAGAAAATCGATGCTTTATAAACCTTTAAATATTGAACCAAACGAAGCATTAAACGCAACTACCACTGCAAATACTATTGCTTTATTAAAAGGAGCAAATATTTTAAGGGTTCACGATGTTAAAGAAGCAGCTGAAGCCATAAAAATAGTTGAGCTCTTAAAAACTAACTAAATGAAAAAATTAATAATACTATTTTTTACAATTATCTTATTAAGTTGTAGTAAAAAAGAAGTCAAAATTCCGGTTTTGGCAGAAAAAGGAGTTCAAGAAATTTTTAACCATTCTCAAGTTTGGTTTTTCTTTGAAATAAAAAATAACGATACAATTGCCGATTTAAATAGGAAAAATACAATTAGCACAACACATTGGATTTATAATATTGATAAAAGATTGCCTTTAAAATCCATTATTCCTTCAATTATACAATTGCAATACAAACACGCAAATTCTTTACATTCAGAAGAAGGAATGCATGATTATTTTAGTTATTCCGATTCTATCTCTAAAAAATTGTCGTTTCTTGAATTTGATACTGTTATTTTTAAAACAGATAGTTTAATTTCAAAGTTAGAACTAAAACAACACATTGAAAACTATAAAAATTACAACAATATTCATATTACTTTCAATACAGATTATACTTGGATAAACGATTCGAAAATTGAAGCTGATGAATTTAAAAATACGCTGCTAGAGTTTATAGATTTTTCTTCAGAAGGAAAACAAACCATGCTTCATTTAAATTTCAATAAAAACTTAACCTATCAAAAATATTTATTTTATAAAACAATGATAGTATCTTTAAAAGCACCACACATTTTAATTGATACCAATGAATATGTTTTCGATCAAAAAAAAGTTCCAGATTGTGGTTGCGAATAACTGTCTTGTGTGCAATCTTTTTCCTATTTTTACAAAAAATTACTAACTAAATGCTCGATTTTTTAGACTTTACTTTTTTAGATGTTTTAGATATTCTACTTGTTGCTACCTTGTTGTATTATATTTATAAATTATTAAAAGGAACGGTTGCTATTAATATTTTTATAGGAATTGCATTGGTTGTTGTAATTTGGAAAATTACCGAAGCATTACAAATGAAAATGCTAAGTAGTTTATTAGGAACCCTAATTAGTTTAGGAGCAATTGCCTTACTTATTTTATTTCAGCCAGAAGTTAGAAAGTTTTTGTTAATGCTAGGTTCTACAAATTTTACAAATAGAAAAAGTTTTTTAAAACAACTAAAGTTTTTAAATACTGAAATTCACACCGCTATGAATGTAGAAGCTATAGTTGCAGCTTGCGAAACTATGGCAACATCAAAAACAGGAGCGCTTATAGTTTTAGAAAGAACTCATAATTTAGATTTTGTAAAACCAACAGGTGATAAAATGAATGCTGAAATTAGCACTCCTATTTTAGAAAGTATTTTTTACAAAAACAGCCCACTGCATGATGGTGCTATTATTATTAAAGAAAATTACATTATTGCAACACGTATTATACTTCCACTTTCAACAAAATCGTTGCCTTCTCGTTTTGGATTAAGACATAGAGCAGCAATTGGAATTACAGAAAAAACAGATGCTTTATGTTTGGTAGTTTCTGAAGAAACTGGAAAATTATCGTATATAAAAAATGGAGAATTTGTATTGTTTAAAAACACCAACGAACTTATTGAAACCATTCGTTACGATTTAACATAAGACTTTCTTATAAAATACCGCTTAACTTTTAAATAGTGCGTTTTTGCAACTCTTTTAAACCTGTAACTACTTTCTACCCTTTAATTTTTTTTTAAGCTTTATAATTATCCAATAGCTTCATGCGCAAATTGCATATCGTATAAATTTTTATAAAAACCATCTTTAGAAAGTAACTCTACATGAGAACCCTGTTCTACAATCATCCCTTTATCCATTACTATTATTCTATCAGCCTTTTTAACAGTAGTTAACCTATGAGCAATTATTATTGAAGTTTGATATTTTGTGATTTTATCTGTGGCAAGTTGTATTAATTTTTCTGAATACGAATCTATACTGGAAGTAGCTTCATCTAATATTAAAACACTCGGCTTACTTACATACGCTCTTAAAAATGCAATTAATTGTCTTTGACCTGCCGATAACATAACTCCTCGTTCTTTAACATTATAATTATAACCATTTGGCAAACTAGCTATAAAATCATGGATTCCAATTTCCTTTGCAGCCGCCATTACTTCATCCAAAGAAATGTTATTATTACTTAAAACAATATTATTATAAATGGTATCAGAAAAAAGGAATACATCTTGTAAAACAATTGCAATTTGTTTTCTTAACGAAGCTAAAGTATAAGCATTCACATTATTTCCGTCAATACAAATTTCACCACTATCTATTTCATAAAATCTGTTAACCAAATTAATAATAGTCGATTTTCCTGCACCAGTAGCTCCAACAATTGCCACTGTTTCGCCTGCTTTTACTTCTAAATTAATTCCTTTTAAAACTTCCTCTCCTTTTATATAACTAAAATGAACATTTTTAAATGAAATATCTCCTTTAAAATGTGTGGCTTCTAAATCGCCTGTTTTATTAATTCTACTTTCAGTATCCAACACTTCAAAAACACGATCTCCTGCAACCATTCCCATTTGAAGCGTATTAAATTTATCGGCAATTTGACGTAAAGGTCTAAATAACATTTGCGACATCATAATAAACGCAATAATTTCACCTGCATTTGTTCCTCCATTTGAAACAACATCTAAACCGCCATACCAAACTAATAAACCTACAGCTATTGATGATAAAATTTCCGCAATTGGAAAGAAAATAGAGTAATACCAAACAGTTTTTATATAGGCTTTTTTATGCTTATCGTTAATTTTCACAAAATTATCATACTCAATTTTTTCTCTATTAAAAAGCTGTACAATGTTCATTCCTGTTACTCTTTCCTGAACAAAACCGTTTAAATTTGCCACTTGCAATCTTACTTCTTGAAAAGATGCTTTTATAGCAATTTGAAATATTTTTGTTGCATAAATTAAAATTGGTAAAACTATAAACGAAATTAATGCCATTCTCCAGTTCATCCAAAGCATAACAATTGCAACAACAACCATTTTTAAAATATCACTTACAATCATAAACAATCCTTGCCCAAAAAATTGCGCAATTGTCTCAGTATCCGATACTAATCTGGTAACTAATTTTCCTACTGAAGAATTATCAAAATATGTCATTTTAAATTGCAACATGTGTTTTTGCAATTTTATTCTAATATCTTTAATAATATGTTGCCCAAGCCAATTTACTTTATAAATAAAAATAAACTGTAAAAACACTTCACTAATTAAAAAAACGGCCATTAAAATTGAATAATTTACCAGGCCTTCTTTATCCTTATTTTCAAGATATACATTTACAACTTTTTCCAATAAAATTGGTTTCACAACAGAAACTAACGATAATAATATGGCAGAAAAGGTTCCAATTAAAAATTGTAAACGATAGTTTTTTGCAAAACTCATTAATCGCTTAAAAATAACTGGATCAAATGCTTTTCCTGTAACTTTTTTACTCATTTATAAACACTGTTTTTGGGTATTCTACTTTGGTTAAAAATAATCCTTGCGCTGGCACAGATGGCCCGGCATTACTTCTATTTTTACTTTCAATAATTTTTTTAAAATCTTCAATAGATACTTTTCCTTCTCCAATTTCTAACAATGTACCAACTACAGCTCTAACCATATTTCGTAAAAATCTGTCTGCAGAAATATGAAAAATTAAAAATTTATCATCTTCAATCCATTTGGCATTTGAAATTTTACAATTATATGTTTTCACATCTGTATTGGAACGAGAAAAACATTGAAAATTAGTGTAAGTTAACAAAATTTCAGCCGCCTCATTCATTTTATCAATATTTAACTTTTTATTAATAAGTTGCCAAGTTGTTTCTGTTAAAAAAGGATTTCTTCCTCTAAAAATACGATACTCGTAACTTCTGCTAATAGCATCAAACCGCGCATGTGCGTCATCCGTAGTTCTTAAAATTTTATGCACAACTATGTCGTTTGGCAATATTGAGTTTAGCTTATATAGTACTTCATCAACTTTAAATTTATGGTCTAAATCTACATGGGCAAACATTTGTGCTGCATGTACGCCACTATCGGTTCGTCCAGCGCCCAACACATCTATTGTTGTTCTAAAAATAGTAGATAATGCTTTGTTTAAAAGTTCTTGAACACTAATAGCGTTTGGTTGGTATTGCCAACCATGGTAATTTGTTCCTTTATATGATAATTCAATAAAATATCTCAACTGAAATGTTATTTTTGCACAGTTGCAAATATACAGCATATTTACAATTTCTATATTTTATTACTAAATGAAAAAAATTTTACTCCTTTCGGATACTCACAGCTATATTGATGATCAAATTTTAAAATTTGTAAAACAGGCTGATGAAGTTTGGCATGCAGGAGATATTGGATCTTTAGAAGTTATTGATACTATAAAAAAAATTAAACCCTTAAGAGCTGTTTATGGAAATATTGATGACCATTTAATTAGAACTGAATTTCCATTAGATTTAAAGTTTACTATTGAAAAAGTTACTGTATTTATTACACATATTGGTGGGTATCCTAATAGATATGAAGCTAGAATAAAAGAAGAATTAACCAACAATCCGCCAAAATTATTTATATGCGGCCATTCTCATATATTAAAAGTTATTTATGATAAAAAACTAAATATATTACACATGAATCCTGGAGCAGCTGGAAAACACGGTTTTCATAAAGTTAGAACCATGTTGCGGTTTGAAGTAAACGAAGGTAATATTTCTAACCTTGAAATTATAGAATTGGAAAAACGCTAATAAATTATTGGAACAGAAATAAAAATTCGAGCTCCATTATTTGTCGATGACAATTTAATTATACCTTTTAATACACTTAGTCTTGCTTTAATCTGACTAATCCCAATTCCATCTTGTTCCTGAATTTTATTTAAATCAAAGCCAACCCCATTATCACTTATAACAATTTGTAAACTTCCTTCAATTTGACCAACTTTAATTAAGCCTTTGGTTGCTTTGCTATGTTTTAAAATGTTATTTACTAACTCGGTTACTATATTAAATATTTTAATTTCAAAATTTTGCTCAAATCTTGTAATATTTTTGCTTTCACACGATATTATTAAATTTGAATTTGATGATTTTTCACATAAATCTTGAATTGCAACTGCCAAACCAAACTTTAATAATACAGCAGACATTAAGTTATGTGATAAATCTCTAATTTGTTCTGATGCTTCGTTTAAAATAGTTTGAGACTTTTCAATTTCATCAGGAACATTACCAATTAATTGTCTTTTACAAGCGTATAAATGTAAATTTGCTGCGGAAAGCAATGCACTAATATTATCATGTAACACCGATGCAATTTTCTTTCTTTCTTCCAATCTACCATCTAAAGTTGCTGCTAATATTTTTAGTTGTAAATCGCCCTTAATTTTTTCTACTTTGCTTTGGTGCACCAAATTTTCTTGTTCAATTTGAAGCGCATAATTTCGTTTACGTAATTTAATAATTTTATAAAGCACATAAATTCCTATTAGCAAAATAAATATAGCCAAGGCTAAGCCGTACGACAAATACTCTGCCTCTTTCCTTTTTACTTTTTCAATTTCAGCTTCTTTTGCTTTTGATGCTACTTTATATTTTGATTCAATTTCAGCAATTTCTTTATATTTTAATTCTTGGTTTAAAGAATCATTCAACGAAAAATATTTATCTTGGTATTCAAAGGCTTTTTCAAACTGATTTAATCCGCTATAAGCATATGCAATATTTATATAAGATGTGCTTCTCGTTTTTTTTTGAAGTTCTTCTTGTCCAAAACCAACTAAAGAAAGTGCTGATTCAAATGTTTTTAAAGCTTCTTTATAATTTCCAGTCATATAATAAATTCCACCCAAATTATTTAAAATTCCGGCTTCAATTTCAGTATTTCCAAGAATTCTTTGATAATTAACAGCTATTTTAGAATGCTCAATAGCCTTTGGATAATTTTCTTTTAAATAATAAATTCCAGAAAGATTTGCGTGTACTTTAGCCTTTAAATCGTAGTTTTTTTCAATTTTATTACCAATAAAAATAGACTTTTCATAATTCACCAACGCACTATCTATCTGTCCTTCATTTTGATAATTTCCGCCTTTTTTAAAATAAATAATTTGATTTTTTACAAGATCACCTTTTGCAGATTTTAAAGCATTATCTAAAAAAATATTGGATTTTTTATAATCGCCATTATTCCTATAAACGTCTGATAGCAATAAGTTTGATTGCGAAATTAAAGGTAAATCGTTTTTTGCAGTCGCTTCTTTTAATATTATATATAATTTTTCAAGCGCTACTTTTGTATTTCCTTGTTTTAATAATTTTTCAACAGACTCTATTTTTTCATCATCAGAAAAAACCTGCAAATCAAAAACAGGACTTAAATTATTTGAAAATAAGTATTGGTTATTAACAATAAAAACACTGCTAAGAAAGACAACCCAAAAAAATACTGTTTGTTTAAGCATATTAAAATAAAATAATTACTAAGATACTTAAACTAAGTCATTTTTAAGTGCATAAATAGCTAATCCAACAACATTTTTTACATTTAATTTTGCTATTAAATTTTTTCGATGCGTTTCTACGGTATTTACAGAAATATGTAACTCATCGCTAATTTCTCTTGAATTGTATTGCCTAGCAATTAACTGAAGTACTTCTAATTCTCTTGGCGTTAATGAACTAAAAAATGGGCCATCTTGTGAAATAAAATCGTTGGATTGAGATTGATTGGTAAAAGTGCTTAAAAGTTTTTGTTGAATACTTTTTTCAAAATATTGTTCACCATTATTAACTTTATTAATAGCTTCAACTATATGTTCTCCTGCACATTTTTTAGCTAAAAAGCCTACAGCGCCAATTTTTAACACCTCTTTAATAAGTTTTGTATCATCATAGCTTGATAAAACAATAACTTTTGGTTGAAAATTAAGTTCGTTCAAGTTTTGCAGAACTGCAATTCCATCTACTTTAGGCATATTAATATCTAACAATAAAACATCTGCCCTATTAGCAGTAAACCATTTTAAAACATCTTCGCCGTTGTTGGAAAAACCAACAACTTCAATATTTTCTTCAGCAGATAAAACTGCAATAATCCCATCAATTAAAATTTGATGGTCGTCTGCAATATGAACTCGAATCTTTTCCAATTTTTTCCTCATTTCAAAGATATTTAATTAGCAAAATGTATATATACCCAAAAGTAGTGATATTTTTTTATCACTGAAAACCGTTAGAAGTAAAAAACCATCTCAATGTTAATTGAAATGGTTTTTTTGCACATAATATACTAAGATGTTAGGATTATCTTAATCTATCCACAGATTTTACAAGTTCTTCATCCTTTTTAATTGCTTTATTAGCTAACACAACTAATGCAATTGATAAAATAGGAATCACTAACCCAATACCTTTCTCAGAAACAATTGTTTCTCCAGATAAATTTTGTGAAAAATATATAAGAATACCTAATAAAATAAAGTTTATCAAAATTGAAAGCCTTCCTATAACAAATTGTAATTTTCTATTTTTAAAAATAAAAATAGCTACAAATGTTAAAAGGGCTGATAAAAAAAATAAAACTGGAATAATTTGTATCAATAAATTATCAGACACAAAAGAATCCATTGCAAAAAACGAATTACTTTCCACATCTTTCCATAAATCAAAAAAGAAAATTAAACCACTTGAGGCTAATGTTGCCAACAATAAGTATATAGTTTGAATTCTTTGAATCATTTTATTTTTTTATGAGCCACAAAAATACATTTTATTTTTAAAGAATTAAATTTTACTTTATAAAATTATTTCTTATATTTGCCTAATTGATACACAACATTGTATACAATAACTACAACTAAAGCAATTATTCACCACATTGATTTACTTACAAAAAAACTCTTAATTAAATAAGAAGTCCAAATTAATAAATTAACAATTATTATATTTTAAAAATAATGTTTGAAATTTCGCAACTAAAGGAAAAAACCCTTTTAGAATTACAAGAGATTGCAAAATCTATTGGAGCAAAAAAATTTAGCCAACTTAAAAAGTTAGATTTAGTTTACGCCATACTAGATATTCAAGCCGCAACTCCTGCAAAAGTTAACCAAAATGAGTCTTCAAACGAGGGTAAGGTTAAAAGAAAAAGAATAGTTAAAAAGGCTAAACCAGTAAAAGAAAGCCCAGTAACTGCAGCGCCTACTCCTATTCCAACTCCTGAAGCTCCTAAACAGGTTGAATTAGATTTAAAACCTGAAAGCACACCAATTACAAAACAAAATCTTCCAAAAGAAAAGAGGTTAAAACCTCAAAAAGTAGCAAAAAATATTGAAAAAACTGTAGAATCAAAAACCATTGAAAATACGGAAATTGAATCTAAAGCTACAGAAATTACTGGTAGTGCAGAAAACGCACCAAAAAGTGAGGTTTCTAGTAATACTCCTGTAAAAAAGGAAAAAACGAATCCGAACCAACAAAACAAACCAAAAAACCCAAATCAGAATAAGCAACAAAATCAGGGTAATCAACAAAACAATGCTCCTCAACAAGGTAATCAGCCAAGAGAAAAAGGGCAACGTAAAACTGGTAACAGATACAGAGATCCTGATTATGAGTTTGATGGAATTATTGAGAGTGAAGGTGTTTTAGAAATGATGCCTGATGGTTATGGATTTTTAAGATCATCTGATTATAATTACCTATCATCTCCTGATGATATTTATTTATCTCAATCTCAAATTAAACTATTTGGATTAAAAACTGGAGATACTGTAAAAGGTGTTGTTAGACCACCAAAAGAAGGTGAAAAATATTTTCCTTTAATTAGAGTATCAAAAATTAACGGATTAAGTCCTAATGTTGTAAGAGACAGAGTTTCTTTTGAGCATTTAACACCTTTATTTCCTCAAGAAAAATTTAATTTAGCTGGAAGAAATAGTACGCTTTCCACTAGAATTATAGATTTATTCTCACCTATTGGTAAAGGACAAAGAGGTATGATTGTTTCTCAGCCAAAAACTGGTAAAACAATGTTATTAAAGGATATTGCAAACTCAATTGCTTCTAATCATCCTGAGGTTTATCAAATAATTTTATTAATAGACGAAAGACCAGAAGAGGTAACAGATATGCAACGTAGTGTTAAAGGTGAAGTTGTTGCTTCTACTTTTGATGAACCTGCAGAAAAACACGTAAGAGTTGCCAATATTGTTTTAGAAAAAGCAAAAAGATTGGTAGAATGCGGACACGATGTTGTTATTTTATTAGATTCTATTACACGTTTGGCAAGAGCATATAATACTGTTGCACCTGCCTCAGGAAAAATATTATCTGGAGGTATTGATGCAAATGCTTTACACAAACCTAAACGTTTCTTTGGTGCTGCACGTAACATTGAAAATGGTGGATCTTTATCTATAATTGCAACAGCACTTACTGAGACTGGCTCTAAAATGGATGAAGTTATTTTTGAAGAGTTTAAAGGTACTGGAAATATGGAGCTACAATTAGAACGTAATATTTCTAATCGTAGAATTTATCCAGCTATAGATCTTGTAAAATCTAGCACTCGTAGAGACGATTTACTGCTAGATCCTAAAACAATACAACGTATGTGGGTATTAAGAAAATACCTTGCTGATATGAATCCTGTAGAAGCTATGGAATTTATTAAAAGTAAAATTCAATACACCACTTCAAACGATGAGTTTTTAATATCTATGAATGGATAATTAAAATAATAAAGCATAAAAAAAGCAGCCAATTGGCTGCTTTTTTTATGCTTATAAAGAAGTAAAATTAAAAGAATTTAGCTCTATTATCTACTACATCAGACTTTTCTTTCAATACTTGAAATAACTGATAACTTCTACCACTTAATTTAGTGCTTACTTGTTTACGGAAGTTTTCGTAATTATCTAACTTAACAGGTTCTGTTCTATTAGTAACTTTAATCATAAACACACCTTTATCTCCTTCAATTAAATTTGAAACTTCATTTAATTTAATAGTTGACATAGCTCCAACAACTTTTGGCTCATTACCAACTCCTGAAATTAACGGACTTGCTAATGTAACAAGAGAAGCACTTGCAACAGTTGTATTTGCATTTTTAGCAACTTCTTCTAAAGTAGCTCCTTTCATTTTTTCTTTTAAAATTGCAGCTTTTTTACTGTTCACAATTTCTGGTCTAATTTGAGAAATTATATCAGTAGTTAATTCGTTACTATCCTTTTCTGCTTTTCCTTTAAGTACAGCAACTAAATATCCTCTGTTACCATTAACATCAAAATCAAATCTTTTTGAATCTCCCAATTCTCTACCATTTTCAAATGCCCAAGTAACTATTGAACGTTGATTTGATATACCAGGTAAGTTTTCGTCTAACGATTTTAAATTCATTGCAGACAGTACAGAATAGTTATTTTCTTTTGCTATATCTTCTAAAGAACCTCCTTCAGCTAATTTAGAAGCTAATGTTTCGGCTTTTTCAAAAATTAAATTTTCAGTTTCTTCTGATGGCTCAATTAATCTTGAAAAGGTTGCTAATTTTACAGCCTGATCTATATTTTTTTGTTCATCTACACTAATTACATGATAACCAAAAGCTGTTTCAACAACTCCCATAGTACCTGCATTATTTTTATAAATAAAACTAGCAAAATCTGGATCGAAAGATTGAGAGAATGCTTGATCTTTTCTAATCCAGCCAATATCTCCACCTTTTCCTTTTGTTCCGTCTGAATTTATTTCATCAGCAATTTCTGCAAATTTTGTTTTATTACCTTTTACTAAGGCATAAATACTATCTGCCATTTGTTTTGCTTCTTCTTTTGTTTTTAAAGATGTTGATCTTGTTGCTCCTGCAAAAGGTATAATAATATGACTAGATTTTACCGAATCAGCAATTTTAGTAACTTCTAAAACTTTTGAAATTTTATAAGAACCGTTTTCTTTGTAAGGACCTACTACATCATTAATTGCAGCTGAAAAAATTTCTTCAGAAATAGTAATTGGCAATTGATTTTTATAGATATAAGTTTCACTCATTGGCGAGTCAGACTTATTATCATTCATAAAAGACTCGTAATGTGTAGCGGTTTTTAATCCAGGAATAACCACCTTAGCTTTTGCTGCAGTACTATATTCCTCTCTGTCATTAATATAACTTTCTACAAGAGTTTTAACATCATTTTCATCGCTCTCTGATGCAACTATATCAAATTTAACATACTCTAAAGAACGTGAAGCTTCAGACTTAAAACGTTTTGCGTTTTTTTCTAAATATGCTTTCATTTCTCCTTTAGAAACGGTTATAGAACTTTCATTAATTGATGTATAAGGAAGATACACATATTGCGCATCCATTTTTGTATTTTGGTATAAATATTCTCTTTTACCTTCTGCAAATGACGCTCCTAAACCTGCACTTACTAAAGTTGTATATGCCTGACGCTCTAGGTTTTGTTTAATGCTTTTTTCAGTATTTAACCAATTCATCCAAGCTTCGCTATTTCCAGCTACAGACTCATCTTTTAAATTAGCTATGTATTCTTTTAGCATTTCTTCATCAAACAAATTGGCTTCATTTCTAAACATTGGTGAATTTTGAACTTCTGGTAATGATACCATAGCATCCCAAATATCTTTTTCACCAACAACTATACCTGCTTTCTCTAACTGAGCAGCAAACATTTTTTCACTAACCATTGCGTCCCAAACAGCATTAACTGCTTGCATTTGAGTTGCTCTACCTCCACTTTGAGTTCTGTAAGCTTCTACTTGTTGTGCAAATTCTTCTCTATCTATATCTTCTCCATTAACTTGCCCTATAGCATTCACTTTATTGGAACTGAAAAAACTTTGAATTGAGCTTGGATCAAGTACAAATGCAAATAATGCTAATCCTACAATAAGGATTAGAAACATTGAACGATCTCTAATTTTTGATAAAATTGCCATTATATTATTTCTTTTATTAACAGTGTGCGAAAATACAATTTTGAATTTAATTATGAAAGTGAAATGATTAGAATTAACGGCTTAAAAAGTAGGATTTTAGTATTATTTTAAAATTAATCGTTTTTATCTAACACTTTCACGTAAACTTCCATAATTTTTGAAGAATCAACCTTTTTCATTTTAAAATGAAGATTGTTAATTTTAATAATTTCATCTTGTTTTGGTATGTCTTCATTATGATATACAATAAATCCACCCAAGGTTTCATAGGCTTCATTTTCTTCTATATTTAAATTGTAATTTTCATTTAAATAATCTACCTCTAACCTTGCCGAAAATTCAAACTCTTTGTTATTAATTTGATTTTCTAATAATTCAACGGTATCGTGTTCATCTACTATTTCCCCAAATAACTCTTCAATTATATCTTCTACCGTAATTACTCCAGATGTACCGCCAAACTCATCTAAAACAACAGACATACTGCGTTTCTTTTTAATTAAAATGTTTAGCACATTATTAATCATCATACTTTCTGGAACAAATTCAACAGGTAATAAAATTGATCTAATATTTTTTGGTTTTTTAAATAGTTCAAATGCGTGTGCATACCCTAAAATATCATCAAAAGATTCATTATAAACCAAAATTTTTGAATAACCAGTTTCAATAAATAATTTTTTTAATGTAGCTATGCTTTCATTAATATCAACAGCTACTATTTCAATTCTAGGAATCATAATTTCCCTAGCTTTAACGGTATCAAACTCTAATGCGTTTTGAAATATTTGAATTTCAGAATCCACATCATCATCGCCATTTGAATGTTCTAATTGTGTTGATATGTATTGACCTAATTCTTCTTTACTAAACTCAGTTTGCTGAATATCTATATCAGAATTAAAAAATACTCTTAAAAAGAAATCAGAAATAGCCGTTATAAAATTAGATATATAATGAAAAATAATATAAAAAAAGTACGTTAACGGCGCAAATAAAAGCAAGGTTTCATTGGCATAAATTCTAAAAATTGCTTTTGGTAAAAACTCAGCTGTAATTAAAATTATTATGGTTGAAACAATTGTTTGAATAATTAATAGCGAAATTTCATTTAAAGTATCATGTGGCAAAAAACCCATTAGAAAATCGCCCATAAAAAAACTATAAATAACCAAAGCAATATTATTACCAACCAACATAGTTGTAATAAACTTAGACGATTTAGCGGTTATTTTAGTTAATATTTTTGCAGTAATTCCTTCTTTCTTTTTTTCTAATTCTATTTGAAATTTGTTTGCTGATACAAACGCTATTTCCATTCCAGAAAAAAAGGCTGAAAATAAGATTGAAATTAATATTATAGCAATATCAAATCCCATTTATTCTTTGTTTCTATTTTGAAATTTATTTCTGAATCTTCTTTTAAAGAAATACATAAAAATTGCAACTATAGCAAAAAGCAACATTAAGTAAGATTTGTCTCTGTCTATATTCCAATGCAGTACAGTTTCTACAATAAAAACAATAGCAATTAACAAATAACCGTATTCAAATATTTTCCAAAATTTATTCATATTATTCTTTTATTTCTATTACACCACTTTGGTTTTTTACCCACCATTTTTTTAAATCTTCTGATGCTTCAAAGCCAATTCCATAAATTGTATCTGACGGAGTGTAAAATACAAATCTTTTTTCAGTAAAAAAATAATGCGTTTTTTGATCCCAATAAATCTCATCGGTAGTTAATTTTGTTCGCTCTTTATGGTTAATAATCACCACATTGTTTCTAAGTTCAGAAACTTGAGTTTTAGTATAACTTTTAGAATATTCTCCTTCTATAGTAACAGAATCTTTATGTTTATCAATAGTTGTTATTTTTAATCCTTCAGGAAATTCTGAGTAGGGATGCAATCTTCTATTACTAAAATCATACATTACAGGGGTTTGCATTTTTAAATCAACTCGTCCGGAATCTGTATGCATATGATTAATATTAAAAGACTCACCAATAGGTAAGTTTTTATCAACTAAAAAATCACGCACTTCTTTGGCATCATTTTTACATGAAAAAAACATTGCTGTAAATAAAATTACAGCAATGTTTAATATATTTTTTACAACTGATTTTGTCATTCAACAAATATAATCAATTATAGTATTTTACAACTATTTATTAAGGAACTCTAACTGTTTCATTTATCCAACATCCAATTTTAAAAGATGTTCCAGATTTTACACCTGCCACAAATAAATCTTTTGTAGTTGGAATGTTTTCAGAATAGCTTGAAATATATTTATTTGCGTGTCCACTAATACTTGGATCTACAGATTTTGCTTTATATGCCATATTTAAGGCAGCAACATATACCATTCTTTTAGAAACTACATCGTCTCCACAAGAGTTTGCACTTGAAGCATACATACTTGCAATTAACAAATACGCTTTACCCATTCTTGGTGCATAATCTAAGGCTTTATAGCAATAGCTTCTTGCTTCAGATTTTTTACCTTGTTTATTTAAAATTCGGGCAACTTTATATAAATTTCCTGCTTTTTTATAAGAATCTGTTTCTTGGTCAATAGCTTTTTTAAAATATTCCATTGCCTTATTAGTTTCTCCTCTACCCATTAAAATATCAGCATAAAAAACCGAAGCTGTTGGAGATGGATCTGCATGAACATAAGCTTCTACTAATTTTGGATAGAAAGGATCAGATGTACACTCTTTGTTGTACATTCTAGATACTGCTCTTCTTAACCAAACTGCATCGTTTTTATACTGCTCAAAGTATTTTTTATTTAATGGAATTAAATTCTCACAAGTTGAAATTTCAGCTAACTGAGCATCTAATCCAGCTTCAACCAATTCAACATTTTCTAATATCTGTTGATATGTAGAAAGATTTTTAGTGTCTCTTGAAGTTATTAAAGTTGAGTCTTTCCCTTTAATTTCTTCAATTTTTCTAACATAAGTATCTCTCTTTAAATCTAATCCTTCAGAAACTCTATCGTAAGTTTCAAAAACAATTTCTGGAGCTTTAACTTTATGTCTATTTAAAATAATATCAAAATATTTATAAATATTTCTAGCAGTTACAGCTGTAGCGTCGGCTTTAAAAGCTTTTTCAATCCAAGTAAATATTTCATCATCAGAAGCTCCTTGATCAGTTTTAAAACTAGCAATATCATTATAAATATCTGCTGCATCATCTGGATAATGTTGTAATCTTTGATTATAAACTCTCATTACTAATTCTCTTGCCGCAGGTTTATCTGCCTCAGCCGCTCTTTCTAATCTATCTTCAGCTATTCTAATACCCATTTTATAAATATTAATTGATAATGTAGGACAATTATCCATACACCACAACCAATTTTCATAAGCTACGTCGTACTTTTTAGAGCTGTAATCTCCCTTAAAAAGATTGTATTTTATATAACAATCATTATTATCTTCTTGAGAAAACACAACCGATACCGAAACTACTAAAAATAGTATTGTTAAAATTTGTTTCATTTTTTTCATCATCTTGTTTGTATTAAAATATTTCTAATTTTCTAAACCATTTGTCGTTCAACGAAAGACTTAATCTAAAATTAAAGTAATTCTCTTGAACTAAACCTTTTTCAGTTTCTCCTCTCTTACCAAACTCAAATCCAATATTTAAATTTGATAATTGATTGCTAACTGGTAATCCTACTCCAAAAGATATGCCATAATCATCAATTGCCGTAAAATCATTTTCAATTCCTGAACCATTTACTAATAATCCAGTTTTCTCTAACTTAATACCAGCTCTATATGTTACTCTATCCCAGTAACTTGTAATTGAATTGTATTTTGGAATAAAAAAACCTCCCAAAGCAATTTTATTTGAATTATCGTATTTAATTTTTGAATAATTATTTAATACATTTCCATCCAACTTAAGTGCTTTTTGAAAATTATAGTCCAAACTAGCATACCATTTATTTTCTTTGCCAACACCAATACCTAATGAACTTTTTAATGGAGCTATAATTTTACCGTTACTCTCTTCGTTTAAAATTGTATCTCGCGGAATTTCATAGTTTCCAATTGATACAGAGTATAAGTATTTATTTCCATCTGATGTTATTTCATTTTCTAAATTAACATTTCCACCAAAGTGCAAATTTAAATTATTTTTTAATTCCTTTTTATATTGAAATCCAGTATTTAACGAAAAACTTTCTAAATTAGAAATTGTTTGGTATTTTGTAGCTCTAGAAACTCCTTTTATCTGATTTACAACACTATTATCTATTTTTCCAAACAAATAATTTCCTTGAACCCCAACACTAAACCCTTTAAAAATTTCAAAACCTACTGCTAAATAAACTTTATTTGTACCTCCTTCTCCATTATAAAGGGTAATTTCAGTCAATTCATCATCAACATAAACATTTGATGTTAAAGAATAACCAACAGATGAATATGGCATTAACCCAAAACCTAAACCTCCTTTTTCTCCTAATGGAACACCTAATGCCAAATAAGACAAATATGTTGTTGCCGCTTTTTGACTAATATCACTTTCTTTTACGGAAAGATTATTGTTTTCAAGACCTAAAGTATATGTGGTAAATTTTAAGGAAGATAATGAAGCTGGATTTGATAAGTTTAAATGTAAATTATCGTTTAAAGAAACTCCAGCACCTCCCATACTTAATTGTTCTACTGTATTTGAGCTACTAATATCTCCTATTCCAAAAAAAGAATATGCAGATGAGTTATTTTTTTGGGCAAAACCATTAAATGTAATAAATAGAGTTGTAAATACTACTATTATTTTTTTTACCATTTACTTTAAATTATAGATCAAAATTGAGTTTAATCCTTCTAACAAGAAATTAGGATTGGCAAATATGCTATTTTTTAATTTATTTAGCAAGAAATTAACATCGCCCCCTGTTAAAACAACTGTTAAACCTTTATTTTTTTCTTTGTATTTATCAATTACGGAATCTATTTCTCCTAAAACGCCATTTATAATTCCTGAATGAATGCTTGATTCTGTTGTATTGCCAATTAAATCAACATTATAATTTGGTTCTAACAACGGTAGTTTATTGGTAAACTGAGGTAAGGATTTATATCTCATTTGAACTCCGGGAGAAATTGCACCTCCATAATAATTTCGTTTAGCATCAACAAAATCATACGTAATGCATGTTCCGGCATCAATTACTAAAACATTTTTATTTGGAAAATTTGAAATTGCTGCTGCAATTAACCCTATTCTATCCACTCCAAGCGTTTTTGGAGTTTGATAATTGTTAATGAATGGAATTTTGGTGGAAGAATTTAGTTGAATTAATGAAATTTTACGTTCAATTTCATCAATTTCTATTTTTTTTAAAAAAGTTACCGAAGAAATTATTCCTTTTTTACAATTAAATTTTTCTATACCCTCTAAAACGTTATTTACAAAACCATTATACGTAAACACATCAAAATGAATTATTTCACTACCATTAAAGACAGCTATTTTAACTCTACTATTCCCACAATCTATTATTAAATTCATACTTTTTAAAAACAAGTTTCAAAAATACGACAGATTTTTTAAAAAATGTTTTGATTTGTATTAAAAATACATTTATATTTGCAACCGCTAACGCAAAGGTGCCTTAGCTCAGTTGGTAGAGCAAAGGACTGAAAATCCTTGTGTCCCTGGTTCGATTCCTGGAGGCACCACCTTAAAACCCTTGATTATCT
>NZ_JBFHHX010000026.1:0-30842 GCF_041596795.1 Lutibacter sp. | reverse complement strand
GGCTGTGTATTTTATGCTTACTTTTTTAGTTTTAGGAATTAGTATTTACCCACTGTTAAAAAAACAATTTCCAGAATCTGATCCATTAATTATGGTAAACGGATTTTTATTTTATTGGTTTTTGGGCGATTTAGTACTGCGCTTTTTTATGCAAAAATTGCCTGTATTAAATATTAAACCACTATTAATTCTTCCATTAAAACGAAGTTCAATTTTAAATTATGTTTTAGGAAAATCAGCTATTTCATTTTTTAATTTTTTACCACTTTTCGCTATTATTCCTTTTGGCGTAATTTTAATTTTTGAAGATTATAGCACAACAACAGCTTTAATTTGGATGTTATTAATGTACATTTTTACATTAATAATCAATTTTTTAAATTTTATTATTGAAGCCAAATCTGCCGAAACTGAATTATCTTTTTTACCAATTATTGCCATAGCTTCGGGTTTATTCGCATTAAATCATTTCGAAATTATTTCAATTTCAACAGCATTAGGAAATGCGGTAAACGCTATCATATCAAATCCAATATTAATTATAATTCCAATTTTAGTTTTAGTTGGTTTATATGCTATTAATTATGCAGAGTTAAAGAAAAAATTATATGTTGATGGTTCTTTAAAAGTTAAAGCCGATGTTGCTACAACTACCGATTTAGCTTGGACACGCAGATTTGGAGATATTGCACCGTTTTTACAACTAGACTTAAAATTATTGTGGAGAAATAAACGTCCGCGTTCTTCACTTTTTATTGTAGTTATTGGGTTATTTTATGGTTTAGCTTTTTACCCTAATCCAACATTTCAAAATTTAACTCCAATGATTGTTTTTGTTGGAATATTTGTAACCGGAATTTTTATGATCAACTTCGGGCAGTTTATTCCTGCTTGGGATAGTGGTTATTACAAGTTATTAATGAGTCAGAATATTAAATACAAACAATATTTAAATTCAAAATATTCATTAATGGCATTTAGTGCAGTACTAATGTTTGTACTAAGTATTCCGTATGTGTATTTTGGATGGAAAATTTTAGCAATTCACTTTGCTGCAATGGTGTATAATATTGGCATAAATTCTCACGTATTATTATATGGAGGTTCTTTCAATAGAAAAAAAATAGATTTAACACAGCGCGCAGCTTTTAATTATCAAGGAACGGGTGCCGTACAATGGATAATTGGTTTTCCGTTGTTGTTAATACCAATTTTGTTTTTCTACATTCCTTATAAATTTATCAATTTTGAAGCTGGAGTTATAACTTTAATTGTTTTAGGCGGCATTGGAATTGTTTTACATCAAAAAATAATGAATTTTATAACCAAACAGTACCTAAATTCAAAACATAAAATGATCAGCGCTTTTGATCAAAACAATTAATTAACTATTCGACAAAAAATATATTACAATGATAAAATCTACAGAACTTTCAAAAAAATATGGCGGTGTAACCGTTTTAAATATACCATCATTAGAAATTCCAAAAGGGCAATCGTTTGGTTTAGTGGGAAACAATGGCGCTGGAAAAACAACCTATTTTAATTTATTGTTAGATTTAATTAAGCCAACTACTGGAAGCGTATTAAATAACCAAATTCAAGTAAATAAAAGTGAAGATTGGAAACCATTTACAGCTGCTTTTATTGATGAAAGTTTTTTAATTGGGTATTTAACTCCAGAAGAATATTTTTATTTTATTGGTGAACTTCGCGGAATGAACAAAGCTGATATTGATACATTTTTAAGTCAGTTTACTGAAATTTTTAATGATGAGATTATTGGTAAAAAGAAATATTTAAGAGATTTATCAAAAGGGAATCAGAAAAAAGCAGGAATTGTTGCAGCGTTAATAGGAAATCCAGAAGTAGTAATTTTAGATGAACCTTTCGCAAATTTAGATCCAACAACACAAATCCGATTAAAAAAAATATTGAAAGATTTAACTAAAAATAGTAATGCTACAATTTTAATTTCAAGCCACGATTTAGGTCACGTAACTGAAGTTTGCGAGCGCATTGTTGTTTTAGACAAAGGTGAAATTGTAAAGGATTTAAAAACATCGGAAGAAACTTTACAAGAATTAGAAGCGTATTTTTCTGTGTAAACTAATTAAATACATTGTTTTTTGTATTTTTACACTCCTTTTACAATAATTAATATCATTAATAAGTTAAGGGTTAACAAAATACATAATCAATTGAATAATTCTATAAAAATAGTTGTAGCTTTTTTAAGCATTGTAATTGTAGTAAGTTGCTCAACAAAAAAAGACACTTTTATAAGTAGGAATTTTCATTCTGTTACTACAAAGTATAATGTTTTGTACAATGGAAATATAGCATTTCAACAAGGGTTAGATCAATTAAATTCTAATTATGAAGATAACTACTGGGAAGTATTACCAATAGAACCTTTAAAAGTTGATAAATTAGCCATTCCTGGAGTTACAAAAGATGAAGATAATTCTCCTGAAGAATTTGATAAAGCAGAAGAAAAAGCGGTAAAAGCTATTCAAAAACACTCCATGTTAATTTTGCGAAGAGAACGCAACAAGCAAATAGACGATGCGTATTTGTTATTAGGAAAATCGCGTTATTACTCTAAAAGATTTGTGCCATCTTTAGAAGCATTTAACTACGTAATTATTAATTATCCAACAGCAAATTTAATTAACGAAACCAGAATTTGGCAATCTAAAACACATATTCGTTTAAGAAATGAAGAGCAAGCAGTAGAAAATTTAAAAATACTGTTGAAAGACAAAAAATTAAACGATGAAATTAAAGGAAGGGCTTATACAGCTTTAGCAATGGCTTACGAAGCTTCCGATAGTACAGATTTAGTTATTAAAAACCTAAAAAAATCGATTAAAGTAAATTTTAACGAAGAACAAAAAGCGCGAAATTTATTTATTTTAGGACAATTATATGCCAATAAAAAAGTATTAGACACATCTACAATTTATTTTCAGAAAATTATAAATTTAAAAAAAGCGCCTTATAAATATAAAATTCACGCAGAAATAGAAAAGGCTAAAAATGTAAGCACATTAGAAGATAAATTTGCAGCCAAAGAAGCCTTAAACAAACTTATAAATAACCCTTTTAATAAAGAATATTTAGATGCTTTGTATTATCAATTAGGAAAAATTGACGAGTCTGTAAATACAGAAAGCGCCATTAAAAACTATAAAATGGCTATAGCATCTAGCAAACAAAATAATTTTCAAAAAGAATTATCATTTGAAGCCATCGGAAATATTTATTTTGACAAAGCTCAATTTGTAACAGCAGCATCGTACTACGATAGTATCCTTAAAATTACAACCGATGATACTTCTAAACGTGTTTTTCGTTTAAAAAGAAAAAGAAATAATTTAAACGAGGTTATTTTATACGAAGGAATTGCAAAAAATAACGATAGTATATTGTCTGTTACTTCTATGAGTAAAGATGAGCAAGAAGCTTATTTTAATGCTCATATAGAGAAATTAAAAGCAGCTCAAGAAAAACTTCAAAATAAAATTAATACAGGATCAGCATTAGCAGCTAATAATTCTAATGCGCAATCTACAAAAGGTAGTTGGTATTTTTACAATAACCAAACGGTTGGCTATGGAGAACAAGAGTTTAAACGTGTTTGGGGAAATAGAACTTTAGAAGATAATTGGAGGTTGAGTGATAAATCTAGATTAAATATGCCTGGAGTTCCTCAAAAAGAAAATGCAATTGCATCAAATGCGATTCCAAATTCGCAAAAATTAGAATTATCTTATTATTTAAATAAAATTCCAACCACAAAACAGCAAATAGATAGTTTAAAAACAGATAGAGATAATGCCTATTATAAGTTGGGAATTATTTATAAAGAGCAATTTAATGAAACTGATTTGGCCAAAGAAAAATTAGAAAAATTACTCACTTTTGTTCCAGATACTTCTATAGAACTTCCTGCAAAATATCATTTATTTAAATTATACAATCAGGAAAACAATCCAAAAGCAGAATATTTGAAAAATGATATTTTAACAAATTATGCAAATTCTAACTACGCAAAAATAATATTGAACCCTAATGAAGCGTTGATTACAGATAGCATTAATTTGGCCGAATCGGAATACTCTTTGCTATTTTACGATTATAAAGATGAAAAATACAATGAAGTTATTGTAAAATCAGAAGAAGCAATAGTAAAGTATGAAGGAGATGCAATAATTCCAAAGTTATACCTTTTAAAAGCATATGCTATTGGAAAAAGAGATGGAATTTTAGCATTTAAACAAGCTTTAGATTTTGTTGCTATAAATTACCCAAATACTGATGAAGGAAAAAAAGCATTAGAAGTAATTGAAACCATTAAAACCAAAATATAATAACCCCTAAATAAGTAAGATTATGTTCGCAGAAAAAAAAATAAAACAATCACCAATTTCAGAATTTAATGTAGTAGGAAAAAACACCACTATTATTGGAGATATAATGGCTGAAGGGGATTTTAGAATTGAAGGTTTTGTTGAGGGAAATGTAAAAACTAACGGCAAAATAGTTATTGGAGAATCTGGCTGTGTTAAAGGAAAAGTAGAATGTGCAGAAGCTGATATTGCTGGCGTTTTTTCGGGTGAATTTTACGCTTCAAACTTATTAACTTTAAAAACTTCTGCAAAAATTACAGGAGATGTGGTTATATTTAAATTAGCGGTAGAACCAGGAGCCGAATTTAATGCAACCTGTATTATGAAAGGTGGTGTTAAAGCATTAAAAAATGAACAATCCAAACAAGAAAAAACAGCTTAATAAATATTTGCAACTTACAGGTGTTGCCTTTCAAATGGGTTTAACAATCTATTTGGGTGTTTATTTTGGTAAAAAATTAGATATACATTATCAAAACACCAACAAACTTTTTACCATTATACTTACACTTGTTTCATTGGTTATTGCCATTTATAGCGTTATTGCACAATTAAAAAGTATTAACGATAAGTATGAATAATGCTCTTAAATTTGGGTTAAAGCTTTTTTTTAGTCTAATAATTGTATTTATTACGCATATTGCAATTTTACAGTATTTAAATCTTTCACTTTTCGGAAATAAAATTGTTCTATCCTATGTGTTAAACTTTATTTTAGCACTAATTATTTACACGGTTCTTTATAAATTACGTGTAAAATATTTAGATATTTTAGGGTTTATTTATATGGGTGGAAGTTTATTAAAATTTGCAATATTTTTTATGTTTTTTAATGCAAGTTTTAAGCAAGATGGAAATGTTAATTCCCTAGAGGCTGCATCATTTCTAATTCCGTATAGCTTATGTCTTTTTTTTGAGACTTTTTATTTAATAAAACTATTGAATAATAAGGACTAAATGGTTGTTTTTTCAATATTTAGCTATTGAGAAAACCAAAAAAAATATTTTTTAGTTTTTAATATAAAACCGTACATTTGGCAAATCTTATACGAAAACACTATTAATAAAAGTGATATGCATAGAATTAACTTAGTAAAAATACTTTCGTTTCTATTGTTAGCTGTAACAATTTCAGTTAATGCACAACATGACACTCAAGTAGAGAAAACTGTTGAAGCAGCGCACACAGAAATAGCACCTGTGGATAAAGATTTAAAAACTGAAATTAAAGAATATATTAATCATCACTTGTTAGATTCTTACGATTTTAGTTTGTTTTCTTACACAACAGATGCTGGAGAACACAAATATATTGGAGCTCCATTACCAGTTATTTTATGGGATGGCGGTTTACAAGTGTTTTCTTCTTCAAAATTACATCACGGAGAAAGTGTTGCTGAAGTAGACGGAAACTTTTATAAGTTATACCATGGCAAAATTTATAAAACTGATTCGGCTGAAGGAATTATCAATTATGATGAGCACCATCACGCAACCAACATAAAACCATTAGATTTTTCTATCACTAAAAACGTTGTTTTCATCTTTTTAGTGGGCTTATTAATGTTCTTTATGTTTAGCAAAATGGCTAAAAATTACAAAAAAAATGCCCTACCAACAGGTTTAGGACGTTTACTAGAGCCTATTATTTTATACGTTCGTGATGATATTGCAATTCCAAATATTGGTAAAAAACACTACAAAAGATATATGAGTTATTTATTAACTATATTTTTCTTTGTATGGATAATTAACTTATTAGGTTTAACACCACTTGGAGTAAACGTAACAAACAATATTGCGGTAACATTAGCTTTAGCGTTAATGACATACTTTATTACAACTTTTTCTGGAAATAAAGATTACTGGAAACATATTTTTTGGATGCCAGGAGTACCAACCTTAATGAAAATTATATTAGCTCCTATTGAACTTTTAGGAACTATTATTAAACCATTTTCATTAATGATTCGTTTGTACGCTAACATTACAGCCGGGCATATTGTATTAATGAGCATTATTGGTTTAATGTTTATTTTCAAAAATTGGATTGGTAGTCCATTATCATTCGGATTAGCATTTGCATTATCCTTATTAGAATTGTTGGTAGCAGCGCTACAAGCATATATTTTCACAATGTTATCTGCACTGTACTTTGGTTCAGCTGTAGAAGAACACGATCATCATTAAAAATTGAATGTTTAATTAATTAATATATATATTATGGAAGGTTTAAATTACATTGGAGCTGGTTTAATTGTTATCGGTGCTGGTATTGGTATTGGTAGAATTGGTGGACAAGCAATGGAAGCTATTGCGCGTCAACCTGAAGCTTCAGGGAAAATTCAAACAGCTATGCTTATTGCAGCAGCACTTATTGAAGGTATTGGGTTTGCAGCTTTATTTGCAGCTTAAGAAAATTATTAACAATAGCTATAACGGTTGGTTGTAGCTATTGTTTAAAACTATTAATTAAAAAATAACAATATAGCATGGAAAAATTGATAGAACAGTTTTCATTAGGATTATTTGTTTGGCAATTAGTTTTATTTATTGGATTGGTACTTTTATTAAAAAAGTTTGCCTGGAAACCAATTTTAGACGCTGTAAATGAAAGAGAAGAAGGTATTAAAAACGCCTTAGACGAAGCTGAAAATGCACGTAAAGAAATGCAAAACTTAACTGCAGATAATGAACGTATTTTAAAAGAAGCACGTGCAGAACGTGATTTACTTTTAAAAGAAGCGCGTGAAATGAAAGAAGGAATGATTGCAGACGCAAAAGAAGAAGCTAAAATTCAGGCTACAAAAGTAATTGAACAAGCACAGGCAACAATTCAAGCAGAAAAAAATGCTGCAATTTCTGAAATTAAAACGCAAGTTGCAGAATTGTCATTAAACATAGCTGAAAAAGTTGTAAGAGCAGAACTATCTGATAAAGCAAAACAAACAAAGCTTGTAGAGGATATGTTAAAAGAAGTAACTCTATAAGTTAACAAAAATGAGCGGATCCAGAGCAGCAATAAGATATGCAAAAGCAATATTAAGTTTTGCACTTGAACAACAAAAAGAAGTTCAGGTAAATAATGATATGTTGTTAGTTGCAAGCACCATTAAAGAAAGTAAAGATTTGCAATTATTGCTTACAAGCCCAGTTGTAAAAACCGACTTAAAGAAACAAGCTATTAAAGCAGTATTTGCTCAAAATATTTCAAGTTTATCTCAAGGATTAATAGATCTATTAATTGACAATAAAAGGTTATCTATTTTAGAAGAAGTAGCCAAAAAATACACTGTTATTTTCGATTCATTAAAAGGAATAGAAATTGCAAAAGTAACCACAGCAATTCCTTTAACCGAAGATTTAAATAAAAAAGTATTAAACAAAATAATAGAAATTACAGGTAAAAATGCAACCATTGAAAACAGTATAAATCCAGATATTATTGGTGGATTTATTCTACGTATTGGAGATATTCAGTACGATGCAAGCATTGCAAATAAATTACAAGTATTAAAAAGACAATTTGCTGACGAGAATTTTGTAGCAAAATTGTAATATATAAAGATTTTAGTTTTAAAAAACATAAAAAATGGCATCAATAAAACCAGCTGAAGTATCAGCGATTTTAAAACAACAATTAGCAGGATTTGAAGGTTCAGCTTCATTAGATGAGGTTGGAACAGTACTACAAGTGGGTGATGGTATTGCTCGTGTATACGGTTTAGCAAATGTGCAATACGGTGAGTTAGTTCAGTTTGAAGATGGATTAGAAGGAATTGTATTAAACCTTGAAGAAGACAACGTAGGTGTTGTATTGTTAGGACACTCTAAAGAAATTAAAGAAGGTTCTACAGTAAAACGAACTAAAAGAATTGCTTCATTACAAGTAGGAGAAGGTATTGTAGGACGAGTTGTTAATACTTTAGGTTTTCCAATTGATGGTAAAGGTCCTATTCAAGGAGAAACTTTTGAAATGCCTTTAGAACGTAAAGCTCCAGGAGTTGTTTTCCGTGAGCCAGTTACTGAACCATTACAAACTGGTTTAAAAGCAGTTGATGCTATGATTCCAATTGGTAGAGGTCAGCGTGAACTTATTATTGGTGACCGTCAAACTGGTAAATCTACAGTTGCTATTGATACCATCATCAATCAAAAAGAATTTTACGATGCTGGAGTCCCAGTATATTGTATATATGTTGCAATTGGTCAAAAAGCATCTACGGTTGCCGGAATTGCAAATTTATTAGAAGAAAAAGGAGCAATGGCTTATACAACAATTGTTGCGGCTAACGCTTCAGATGCTGCCGCAATGCAAGTATATGCTCCAATGGGAGGTGCTGCAATTGGAGAGTATTTTAGAGATACAGGTCGTCCTGCATTAATTGTGTACGACGATTTATCTAAACAAGCGGTTGCTTACCGTGAAATATCGTTATTATTACGTCGTCCACCAGGACGTGAGGCGTATCCAGGTGACGTTTTCTACTTACACTCTCGTTTATTAGAACGTGCTGCAAAAGTAATTAACAATAATACTATTGCTGCTCAAATGAATGATGTACCAGCTTCCTTACAAGGAAAAATAAAAGGGGGAGGATCTTTAACGGCTTTACCAATTATTGAAACACAAGCAGGAGACGTATCAGCATATATTCCAACAAACGTAATTTCTATTACTGACGGACAAATTTTCTTAGATGGAGATTTATTTAACTCGGGTGTACGTCCAGCAATTAACGTAGGTATTTCAGTATCTCGTGTTGGAGGTAACGCGCAAATTAAATCAATGAAAAAAGTAGCAGGTACTTTAAAATTAGATCAAGCACAATATCGCGAGTTAGAAGCATTTGCGAAATTTGGATCAGATTTAGATGCAGCTACTATGAATGTTATTGAAAAAGGGAAACGAAATGTGGAAATTTTGAAACAAAATCAAGCAGATCCGTTTAAAGTAGAAGATCAAATTGCAATTATATATGCAGGTTCTAAAAACTTACTTAGAGCAGTTCCTGTTGAAAAAGTAAAGGAATTTGAAAGTGATTACATTGAATACTTAAATGCTAAACATAAAGATACTTTAGATACTTTAAAAGCCGGTAAATTAACCGATGAAGTTATTGATGTATTAACAAGTGCAGCAAAAGAAGTTTCAGCGAAATACGCTTAATAAAGATTATTTGTATTGAGCATTGAGATGCTACTCTCACTGCTCAATACTAAATTCTAGATACCAGAAATAAATGGCAAACTTAAAAGAAATACGTAACAGAATTGCATCCATTGGTTCAACAATGCAGATTACCAGTGCTATGAAAATGGTATCGGCTGCAAAATTGAAAAAAGCACAAGATGCAATTACACAAATGCGACCGTATGCTGAAAAACTTACGGAACTTTTACAAAGTTTAAGCGCATCACTTGAAGGTGAAGTTGGCGGTGTTTATTCACAACAAAAAGAAGTCTCCAAAGTATTAATTGTGGTAGTTACTTCCAATAGAGGTTTATGCGGAGGTTTTAATTCATCCGTAATTAAAGGAACCACTAAATACGTTGAGGATACTTATAAAGGTAAGCAAGTAGAGCTACTTACTATTGGTAAAAAAGGATTTGATATATTATCCAAAACTTTTAAAGTTATTGAAAAAAATAACCAAATATTTGATGAATTAACTTTTGAAAATGTAGCTGTTATTGCTGAGAAAATAATGCAAATGTTTGCTGAAGGACACTATGATAAAGTGGATTTAGTGTACAATCATTTTAAAAATGCTGCAACACAAATTGTAACTATTGAACAATTTTTACCTATTGAACCTGTAAAAGGAGCTGTAAAAGTAAATACAGATTATATTTTTGAACCATCAAAAGCTGAAATTGTGTTAGAACTGATTCCTAAATCATTAAAAACACAATTGTACAAAGCAATTAGAGATTCATTTGCATCGGAACACGGAGCACGTATGACTGCAATGCACAAAGCAACTGATAATGCAACCGATTTACGTAACGAGTTAAAATTAACCTATAACAAAGCACGTCAAGCTGCAATTACAAATGAAATTTTAGAAATTGTAGGAGGTGCCGAAGCGCTTAATAATTAAACGTAAACTTATATTAAAGTACAGAAGCTTTAAACAATTAATAATTATAAAAAAGGGTTTTTCAAATTTTGAAAAACCCTTTTTTATTGTAATAAACGTTGTTTAGTTAATTATTTTGTTTTAAATCAAATTCACTTATACACCTGTATCTCTGATGTTTAAAATTGGAATTGATATAACTTTACGTTTTGGCACGGAAATTGAAAACTTATAATTATAACCCATAAAACAGATGATTATGAGAACTATAAAATTACTTTTTGCAACACTTATTATTGGTATATCTTTTTCTGCTTGCAGTGTAATTGTTGAAGATGATTATGGGCCAAGTTACGTATCATTAGAAAATATTGTATCGGCTTATGATTTATGGTACGTAGATTATAATTTAACAACAGGAACAGGTGATGTACCTTTTTTATCAAAAGCATTTACCATTTCATTTATTAATGGAAAACTATATGCCAATAACAATTTGGTAGGAATTGGATCTACAGGAAATGGTTATGGAATTCTAATTGGATATTATAATACCTACAACGGTTATTTAGAAATAGATCATAATGTTAATGGCTATTACGATTTTGATGTTATTCAATTAGCAAGCGATAGAATAAAACTAAAAGATAATTATAATAACGTTACCTATTATTTAGAAGGTTATCAGAAATATAATTTTGATTATGATCAAATATTTTACGATAATATTGAATATTTCTTGCAAGAATACAACGCTTGGGAAAAAACATATACAAGTGCAACAGGCGCCTTAAACGAGTTTGATAACGAAAACTTTTTAGCTTTTACACCAGAAAATTTAACAACATTTTATTCTTCACAAGATTTAATTGGTACAAATATTGCTAATATTTATTGGGATTATGTAGGAAGTTATAACGTAGCTAATGTACAAGGATATAACAATCTAAAAATTTTAACATTAGATTATGATTATTGGGGCAATGAAGAATTTGAGTTGAACGTTATTAATGATAATAAAATAAGTTTATATCATATTAATTCTGGTACAACATACCAATTCACCGGAAAAGGATATATTCAATATAAAAAATCTAGTTCGTCAAATAAAAGTGAATATTCTGTAAGTAATGAAGGTAGAAAACGAACTAAAGTAGAAAGAGAAACAAAAGTTAGAAGAAATTTAAAATAAAGTTTGGTTAGTTGATTTTTGGTTGGTTAATAAAATAACCAACCATCCTAAACCGTTCCCTGATTAGGAACGGTTTTTTTGTATATTTATATTCTTAAAAAACACAGTAAAAATGAAACTTAAAACGGCATTTATAACAGGTGCAACTTCAGGAATAGGAAAAGCTACTGCAGAAATTTTCGCAAAAAACAACATTCAACTAGTACTTTGTGGAAGAAGAGCAGAACGTTTAGCCGAACTTAAAGAACAATTAGGAACACTAACCAATGTAACCACTTTACAATTTGATGTTAGCAAAAAAGAGGAGGTTTTTAAAGCTATTGAAAGTTTACCTCCACAATTTCAACAAATAGATATTTTAATAAATAATGCCGGCAATGCACATGGTTTAAATACTATTCAAGATGGAAGTTTAGACGATTGGGATGCAATGTTAGATATTAATGTAAAAGGTTTATTATATGTTTCTAAAGCAATTTTACCAAAAATGATTGAAAACAACAACGGTTTTGTGGTAAATATAGGCTCTATTGCAGGAAAAGAAGTGTATCCTAATGGAAATGTATACTGCGCATCTAAATACGCTGTAAACGCGTTAAATAAGAGTATGCGATTAGATTTAAACAACTACAATATTCGGGTGTCTGCAATTCATCCTGGAGCTGTAGAAACCGAATTTTCTGAAGTACGTTTTAAAGGAGATAAACAAAAAGCTGCCAACGTATATAAAGGTTTTAAAGCACTGCAAGCAGAAGATATTGCAGATATAATTTATTTTGTTGTAACAAGGCCATATCACGTAAATATAGAGGATTTAGTAGTATATCCAACCGCACAAGCAAGTGCTACTATATTAAACAGACAATAATTTAAAATGATTAATAAACGCCTTTTAATTAAAAACTTACTTACGTATACCGATGAAAATAGCTTTTACGATAAAAAGGAACAAATAAATTTAGATACCAAGGAAGGAAAAGCCAAGTTTTTAAAACACGTATGCGCATTATCAAATTCAAACCCTGAAAACAACTCCTATATTGTAATTGGAGTTGAAGATCAATCTAATAAAATAGAAGGAGTCGATTTTTTTGATGACAGTAAAATTCAAAATTTAATTAATTCATATTTAGCCAATCCACCAAAAATACAATACGAAAACATAGCCTTTCCAAGTTTACCACGTTATAAAGTAGTTGGTTTAGTTACCATACATTCAAATAACAAAATAACATCACTTAAAAAAGGCATTTGGAAATACGTAAAGGGACGTGTTTTTTTTAGACGAGGAAGCAATTCTATGTCTACTTTAGGAAAATATGAACTTGTAAATACAAACAAAGAAATTGTTGAAGCCATTGAAAAAAATGCCAGCAATAATATTGAATTAACTTTAGATGGTGTTTTCGATTTTTTTAAAAAACACGAAGAATATCATCCAACATATAAAGTTTTTAATGAACAATTTGTGTTATGTTGGGCAGGTCAAAAAAAAATTGTAAAAAATAAAATATTTTATTCAAGGGTTGATATTGAACTAATTAACGAACAGGTAAGATTGTTTTATTCCGCTTTAGATGAAGTTAAAATAGAAGTAAACCAACAATCTTTTATAATAACAGAATATGTATTTTTAAAAATAAACGAAGTTTTTGATTATTATCCTTTAGAAAAAACAATTATTAATTTTAAAGAAAACGGCAAACATGATATTGTTACCGAACTCTTGTTTACACCACCACAATTTGATAAAACTGTTTTGCAACATATATTTAATAATTGCAATGCCATTCTTCAAAAATTAAAAAAGAATGTTCCATTAACAGAAATTGAACAATTAAATTTATTAGAAATGCCAACAAATTATATGATTTGCGTTTTAAATGATATTCCAAATGCCTTTTTACGTTTAAAGGAATCTAAACAGTATTTAAAAAATTTAGAAGATAAAACCAGTTATATAAAATACAAGGAAGCAGTACGTGTTTTGCGTAAAGTAAACTACCAATAAAAATATAATTATTATTTTTACCACTTAATTTATTTTATGAAATCGAGAATATTAGTAATTGGAGATATACACGGAGCATTAAAAGCATTGAAACAAGTTTTAGAACGTGCAAATGTTACAGAAAATGATACGCTTATTTTTTTAGGTGATTATGTTGATGGTTGGAGCGATGCCGCAAACACAATTCGCTTTTTAATAGAACTAAAATCTTCTCATAACTGTATTTTTATAAGAGGAAACCATGATGAATTATTTTTAGATTATTTACAAAAAGACAGTTACAATCCGCAATGGTTATTACACGGCGGGCAAACAACTATAGATTCGTACATACCAATTCCCAAAAGAGAAATTAATCTTCACATACATTTTTTTGAAACTTTAGAGAATTACTATTTAGATACAAACAATAGATTGTTTACTCATGCAGGTTTTACAAATGAAAATGGTGTTAAAAATGAAGCTTTTACAAAAAGTTTTTATTGGGATAGAACTTTGTGGGAAATGGTTTTAGCAATGGATAAAAACTTACCAAAAGATAGTCTTTACTACCCAAAAAGATTAAAAAATTATAACGAAATTTATATTGGTCATACAGTTTTAGCTCGAATTGAAGAAGACACACCGCAGCAACGAGCAAATGTTTGGAATATTGATACTTCAGCGGCTTTAAAAGGACCGTTAACAATTATGGATGTAGATACAAAACAATTTTGGCAAAGCGATCCGGCATATACTTTATATCCTAATGAAAAAGGTAGAAACTAAAAAATAGGCTGTTTGAAAATTATTAAGAACTGTCATTCTGAACTTGTTTCAGAATCCCATCATGCTAAATACCAAATTCAATTTTCAAACAGCCGATCTTAGTTTATAAATCAAATTTTATGCCTTGCGCTAAAGGTAATTCGGTAGTGTAATTTATAGTATTAGTTTGTCTACGCATATAAATTTTCCAAGCATCAGAACCCGATTCACGTCCGCCACCAGTTTCTTTTTCACCACCAAAAGCACCACCAATTTCGGCTCCAGAAGTTCCAATATTAACATTGGCAATTCCGCAATCTGAACCAGCAACCGATAAGAATTTTTCAGCTTCACGTAAATTAGTTGTCATAATTGCCGATGATAAACCTTGCACAACACCGTTTTGAATTTCAATTGCATTTTCTACATCACCAGAATATTTTATTAAATATAAAATTGGAGCAAAAGTTTCGTGCTGTACAATTTCAAAAGTATTTTTAGCTTCTGCAATGGCAGGTTTTACGTAACAACCACTTTCATATCCTTCTCCTTTTAAAACACCACCTTCTACCAATAATTTTCCACCTTCTTCAACCACTTTTTGCAAAGCATTTTGGTACATTTTTACGGCATCTTTATCAATTAATGGTCCCACATGGTTTTTTTCATCTAGTGGATTTCCAATTCGTAATTGCTTATATGCATCTATTAATGTGTTTTTTACTTGTTCGTACATAGATTCGTGAATAATTAACCTTCGTGTTGATGTACAACGTTGTCCGGCGGTTCCAACTGCGCCAAAAACAGCACCAATAATACTTATTTTTAAATCGGCGTTTGGAGTAATTATAATTGCATTGTTTCCACCTAATTCTAATAAAGATCTACCTAAACGTTCTGCAACAGTTTTAGCAACAATTTTACCCATTCTAATAGAACCTGTTGCTGAGATTAATGGAATTCGTTTATCGGTTGTTATAAATTCACCAACTTTATAATCGCCATTTACAATGCAAGAAATTCCTTCTGGCAAGTTGTTTTTCTTTAAAATATCTGCAATAATATGTTGACAAGCAATGCTGCAAAGTGGTGCTTTTTCTGATGCTTTCCAAATACAAACATCTCCACAAATCCAGGCCAAAGCAGTATTCCAACTCCAAACAGCTACAGGAAAATTAAAAGCCGAAATTATTCCAACAATTCCTAAAGAATGGTATTGTTCATACATTCTATGTCCTGGTCGTTCCGAATGCATTGTTAAACCGTGTAATTGACGAGAAAGGCCAACCGCAAAATCACAAATGTCAATCATTTCTTGAACTTCACCCAATCCTTCTTGTAAAGATTTTCCCATTTCATAAGAAACCAATTCACCCAAAGGTTGTTTTAATTCACGTAATTTATCGCCAAACTGACGCACAATTTCACCTCTTTGAGGTGCAGGAACTAATCTCCAGGTTTTAAATGCTTTTTGAGCACTGTTAATTACTTTTTCGTAATCTTCTTTTGTTGTTGCTTGTACTTTTCCTATTAATTTACCATCAACAGGAGAATATGAATCAATTGTAGTTCCACTTCCAAAGAAATTAGAACCAGTAGATGTTCCTTTATTTGTGTCTAAAACATTTAATTTAAGCAGTGATTTTTTAATGTTAGAAGTTTCCATATAGCGTATTTTATATAATTGGTTACAACAAATTTACAAATTATAAATGGCCTACATAAAAAAGCCGTTTTATTTTTAAAACGGCTTTCAACATTCAATATTTGGCTGTTAACCAAATAATAAACCAACTAAAACTTATAATTTAAACCTGTATAAACTCCTAGGTAATATGGCTGAATACTTCCAGAGTTTTTAGAAAAGGTATTTGTTTGCATTTTAAACATTGGAGAAACGTTTATATATAAATTTTTATGAATTAAATAATCTATATCTACACCAATATTTCCACTAAAATTTACGGATCTTAAATTGTTAGAAGATCCTAAACTTTGAGAAAAACTGCTAGTTTCAATAAAAACTTCATCTTTATTTAGTAAAAGTGTACTAAAACCACCAACTAAATTAACGCCAAATTTTCCATCGGTAATATTATATTTTAACTCTAAAGGAATTTCAACATATCCAAAAACTTGATTTAAGTTTCCTGTGTTAGAATTTGAAGCATTAACAGCAGTGTTTTTTGATGTTGACACTGCATTTCTTGACACAAGTGGTTCTGCAGAAAGATTTGAAAAACCAATAACTGAAGCCGATGGGTTTATATAAATATTGTTTGTTGTATATCCTAAATTAATAAGATTTACCCCAGATTGCACTGTGAATTTATTATTTAATTGATAGGCTAATTTTACTCCATAAGAATAGGACGAATTTCCAGATGTTGGATTGTTTTTAAATTGTGAATCTACACCAGATCCATCACCAAATGAATTGATATAAATTGGGGCAAATATAGTAGCTACGGTAAATTTACTATTCTTGTTAGCTGTTTTTTTAGTTTCTTCGGTAATATTAAAAGGATTTTTGTTGCTGTCAGAAATTAAAAACTTATTTAGTTGAAGTTTATTGTTAGCTGTTTTATGTTCTTTTTCATCCTCTAAACTATTTGCAGAATTATTAAAACTAGTTGCTTCTATAACTAAAGATTTATTTTCGGCATTTAAACTGTTATAATTAGTAGTATTTGAACTTTTGTTAACTGCTTTTTTTTGAGTAATAGTATCGGTTTTATCTGCCTTAATTATAGAGGTATTTTCAATTAAAAAATTTTTAGTAAAATCTATTTTAGGTAATAAATAAATAGTTCCAACGCTAAAAAGCACTACAAAAAGGGCTGCTATACTAGATAATTTTATCCAGAAAGGAATACGACGTTTAACGGGTTTTGCAATTAATTTTTTTTCAATTGCATCCCAAGACATATTAGGAGGAAATACTTCAAAATCTTTTAAGTTTTCCTGAAAAATTCGATCAATATTTTTGTAATCTCTCACTTTTACCTTTTATCTTAAACAGATTGTAGACCATTTTGATGAATCTCAATTTTTTGTTTTAAAATTGCACGTGCTCTTGCTAAATTAGATTTTGAAGTACCTTCAGCAATTTGCATCATTTCCGAAATCTCTTTATGAGAATACCCATCAAGTACATATAAGTTAAAAACCATTCTGTACCTATCGGGCAGCTCCTGAATCAAATTCAGTAAAAAATCTAAAGAAATTTCGTCATCATCAATATCAACAATTACCTCATCTGGAATTTCTTCTGTAACAATATTTAACACTGGTTTTTTTCTATATTTTAATAAAACAGTGTTTACCATAATTCGCTTTAGCCAACCTTCAAAAGAACCTTCAAAATTAAACTGCCCAATTTTATTAAAAATGGTAATAAATCCATCTTGAAAATTATCCTGAGCTTCTTGTTTGTTTTTTGAATACTTTAGGCATATAGAATACAACTTACCAGCAAAAAGTTGGTAAATCTCTTTTTGTGCCCTTTGGTCATTTTTCGCACATTGTTTTATGAGTTTATTTAAACCCAAATGCTAGCGTTTTAATTGTTAATAAGATACCTAAAAAGATAATAGGTTGCGTAAATTTACATTACTTTTGCGATGTTTCACAATTTTATGAAGAAAATAAGTAGTATAAAATCGAATAATTCTCTAGAATTTGAGAGTTTTGCTTTGGAAATATTTCAGTTTCAGGCAAAGAATAATTTGGTTTATTCCCAATTTTTAAAACTATTAAAAATCAATCCTTTAGAAATAAATAGTATTGTTGATATTCCTTTTTTACCTATTGAGTTTTTTAAATCACATAAAATAGTTTCATCAAATAGTAAAATTCAAGAAACCTTTTTAAGCAGCGGAACAACAGGACAAACGCAAAGCAAGCATTTTGTTACTGATGTTTCTATATATGAAGAAAGCTTTACCAAAGGGTTTGAGTATTTTTATGGAAGTATTAAAAATTATACAGTTTTAGCATTATTACCTTCTTATTTAGAACGAAACGGATCGTCATTAATTTATATGGCGAACCATTTTATTGAAAAATCTAACAAACCAAAAAGCGGATTTTATCTGCATAATTTAGATGAATTGGCTAAAAATTTGATTGAATTAGATAAAAAAGGCGAAAAAGTACTACTTATTGGCGTTTCTTTTGCATTGTTAGATTTGGTTGAAAGCTATTCATTCAATCTAAAAAATACCATTGTTATGGAAACTGGAGGAATGAAAGGAAGAAGAAAGGAATTAATAAGAGAGGAATTACACCACATTTTAAAAGAGGGTTTTGGAGTTGATAAAATTCATTCGGAATATGGTATGACCGAGTTACTAAGCCAAGCATATTCTAAGGGAAATGGAATTTTTGAGTGTCCGCCGTGGATGAAAATAATAACAAGAGATCCTGAAGATGCTTTAACAACATTACCCGAAGGAAAATCGGGTGGAATTAATGTAATTGACTTAGCTAATATTAATTCTTGCTCATTTATTGCAACACAAGATTTAGGAAAAACATACCCAAATGGAAGTTTTGAAGTTTTAGGACGTTTTGATAATTCTGATATTAGAGGTTGTAATTTATTGTTGTTAAAGTAAGTTTTGATATTTCAAAGCTTTTTTGTCATTTTGGAGTAAACAGAAAACCAATTTTAATCTCTGTTTAGATTCCTACTTTTGCAGGAATGACAATTATAATTATAGAATTACAGTTTAAACATTATACAAAAAAAAAGACCGCATTACTGCAGTCTTCTTTATAAATATATTTAATAAATTAAATTACTCTTAATAAAAAGTAACTCTTTTTACCGCGTTGTAATAACACAAATTTATCTGCAATTAAATCTTTTGAAGTAATATTATAATCCTCAGTCACTTTTTCTTTATTAACAGAAATTGCATTCTCATTTAAAGATCTTCTTACTTCACTATTAGATTTTAAAAATCCTGTTTCGGCAAAAGCAGGAACAATATTTAAACCGCTTTCAATAGCTGAACGCTCAATTTCTGCTTGAGGAACGCCATCAAATACGTCTAAAAATGTTTGCTCGTTTAAACTTTTTAAATCATCTGTTGTAGAATTTCCAAATAAAATGTTAGATGCTTTTATGGCATTTTCATACGCCTCAACACCATGAGTCATTACTGTAACTTCTTCACCAATTTTCTTTTGAAGAATGCGTAAATGCGGTGCTTGTTTATGCTCTGCAATTAAAGCCTCAATAGTTTCTTTATCTAAAAACGTAAATATTTTAATGTAGTTTTCAGCATCTTCATCTGATGAATTTAACCAATATTGGTAAAATTTATAAGGTGAAGTTCTGTTGGCATCTAACCAAACATTTCCACCAGCGGTTTTTCCAAATTTAGTTCCATCAGCTTTGGTAATTAACTTACAAGTTAATGCGTATGCTTTTCCTTGTGCTTTTCTTCTAACTAATTCAGTTCCAGTGGTTATATTTCCCCATTGGTCTGAACCTCCCATTTGAAGCACACAGTTTTTTTCTTTGTATAAATGGTAAAAATCATACCCTTGAAATAATTGGTAGGTAAATTCTGTAAAACTCATTCCTACTTCAGAATCAGCAGCAAAACGTTTTTTTACAGAATCTTTTGCCATCATATAGTTTACAGTTATATGTTTTCCTACATCGCGCACAAATTCAATTAACGAAATATTTTTCATCCAGTCGTAATTGTTAACTAACTCCGCTGGATTTTCAATATCGGTATTGTCAAACTTTAAAAAACGTGCTAGTTGTCCTTGAACTCCTGCAACATTTTTTGCTAATGTTTCTTCATCTAACAAATTACGTTCGTCCGATTTTCCTGATGGATCACCAACCATACCAGTTGCACCTCCAACCAAAGCAATTGGGTTATGACCAGCTTTTTGAAAATGCATTAAAATAATAATTGGCACTAAACTTCCAATATGTAAAGAATCGGCAGTAGGATCAAATCCAATATAACCAGTTGTTTTATTTTTTAGTAAGTATTCTTCAGTATCCGGCATGATATCGTGTAACATACCTCTCCAACGTAGTTCTTCTACAAAATTCATTATCAAAATTTTTAATTTAGGCAAAGATAAAATTTTACTTGTAGTTAACTGTTTAAACTATTAGTTTTTTATAAGTTTAATTTACAAGATAAACCAACATTTTTGCTATTTTCGTTTTATGATATTAGTTACCGGAGGAACAGGTTTAGTTGGGGCACATTTATTGTATCATCTTTCATTAGAAAATGATACAATTAAGGCTATTTATAGAAAAAACAGTGACTTAAATGCTGTAAAAAAAGTGTTTAGTTATTACACTAAAAATTATGAGCAGTTGTTTTCTAAAATTATTTGGGTTGAAGCCGATATAACAAATATTTGTCAATTAGAGAGTGCGTTTGAAAATATTTCAAAAGTGTATCATTCTGCAGCATTGGTTTCGTTTAATCCTGCAGATTATAAAGCAATGCGAAAAATTAATATTGATGGAACTTCAAATATTGTAAACCTTTGTATAGCTAATTCAGTTAAAAAATTATGTTTTGTAAGTTCTATTGCTACTATTGAAAAAATAATTGGTAATAAAATTATTAATGAGGAAGGGGAGTGGAATATTGAAAAGAATAATTACGGTTATGCTATTACAAAATATGGTGCTGAAATGGAAGTTTGGAGAGCATCACAAGAAGGTGTTGATGTTGTAATTGTAAATCCGGGTGTTATTTTAGGTGCTGGATTTTGGCATAATGGTTCTGGATTGTTTTTTTCTAAAATTTACAAAGGATTAAAATTTTATTCTAAAGGTATAACTGGTTTTGTTGCCGTTACGGATGTTGTTAAAATAATGATTCAGTTAATGAATTCAAACATTAAAAATGAACGCTTTATTTTAATTTCGGAAAACGTAAGTTTTAAAAATGTTTTTGATTTAATTGCTTTAAATTTCAATAAAAAAGCGCCTTCAATTAAGGTTACAAAGTTATTAAGTGAAATTGGTTGGAGGTTGGATTGGGTGCGTTCTGTTTTAACCAATTCAACACCATTGTTAACTAAACAATCTGCCAAATCAATTCATAATAAGCATTATTATTCATCAGAAAAAATACAAAAAGCACTAAATTTTCAGTTTGAGAAGGTAGACGATACTATTAAAAAAGTTTGTAAGTTGTATACTAAATAAGGTTATTTTACAAATGCACCTTTTTCAAGTTCTTCTTGTGGTTTTTGTTTAAAAGGTTTTTTATTGTTTGCTAAGGAGTCTTTTAGTTTTTTTTCTCCCTCAACTTTTTTTAATAACATTTCTAACCGGGTTTCAACCTCTCTAATTATTTCATTATACTCATCAACTTTTGTTGAGTAATAATAATTGCTTTCTTTAAATTGTGTACTGTCAATGTTGTACTTTTCAAAAACAAGCGGAAAATAATTAACTTTTCTTTTTAACTGTAAGTTTTTAACATTTTCAGCACCCGAAGCCAATAGTAAATCTGTTAATAGATCTACCATTTCCTTTTTTGGAATTAAATTATCGGGTTTTTTAATAATTGTGTTACTAGTACAATTAATTAAAAGAATACCTATTAAAACTATGGTAAAAAATCTATTCATTGGATCTGTTAAACTTCAATCGTTGTCCTTTTTCGGTTTCATTAAAAATGCCATTGTTGTACATTAAATGGCCATTTACAAAAGTGTGTGTTATTTTAGAATAAAAAGTGTCGCCTTCAAATGGAGACCATCCACATTTGTATAAAATGTTAGATTTTTTAACAGTCCAAGGAGATGCTATATCAACTAACACCAAATCGGCATAATATCCTTTTTTAATAAAACCACGTTTTTCAATTTTAAAAATAATAGCAGGATTATGGCACATTTTCTCTACTATTTTTTCAATAGAAATTAAACCGTTTTTATGCGCTTTTAAAATTGCTGGCAATGCGTGCTGTACTAACGGACCGCCACTAGGTGCTTTGGTGTAACTTTGTTGTTTTTCTTCTAAAGTATGCGGTGCGTGATCTGTTGCAATAATATCAATTTTATCATCTAATAAAGCTTTCCACAAGCCTTCTTTGTCTTTTTTGGTTTTAACAGCAGGGTTCCATTTAATTAAAGTTCCTTTTGTTTTGTAATCTTCTTCATCAAAATATAAATGATGTACGCAAACTTCTGCGGTAATTTGTTTTTTTGCTAACGGTGTTTTGTTAGAGAAAAGTGCTGTTTCTTTTTCTGTTGATAAATGAAAAACATGTAAGCGAGCACCAGTTTTTTTAGCTAGTTTAATTGCTTTTGATGAAGATAAGTAACAAGCTTCTTCACTTCTTATTTTATGATGTAATTCAACAGGAATATCATCGCCATATTCTTTTAAATACTTTTCTAAATTTGCTTTTATAGTTTTTTCATCTTCGCAATGTACTGCGATTAACATTTTTGTTGATGAAAATATTTTTTCTAAAACCTCGTCATTATCCACTAACATATTTCCTGTTGATGAGCCTAAAAATAATTTAATTCCGGCAACATTATTTGGGTCAGTTTTTAATAATTCTTCTAAATTATCGTTAGTTCCGCCAAACATAAAAGAATAATTGGCATAAGAAGTTTTTGAAGCAATCTCAAATTTTTCTTCCAACAAGGCTTGTGTTGTAGCTTGTGGTACTGTATTTGGCATTTCTATAAAAGAAGTAATTCCACCGGCAACGGCAGCTTTACTTTCGGTTTCTATAGTTGCTTTATGTGTTAAGCCTGGCTCACGAAAATGAACCTGATCATCAATTACACCTGGAAACAAGTATTTACCTTCAGCATCAATTACTGTAGTGCTTGAAGATTTTAAACTTATTGAAGAATCGATATCAACTATAAATTCACCGTCAATTAGTACATCACCTTCAAATATTTTGCCTTCGTTTACTATTTGTGCGTTTTTAATAAGTGTTAAACTCATATTCTTTTCTTTATGATTGCAATCCCTTTAATTTCATTTTAATAACTCCAAAAATAGCTTCAGAAATAATTGATCCGCTCATTTTTGATGTTCCTCTCTTTCTGTCGGTAAAGATAATAGAAACTTCTTTGTGTTTAAATTTTCTTTTCCAAGCATTAAATTTCATTTCAATTTGAAAGGCATAGCCTACAAACTCAATTTTATCTAAATTAATATTTTCTAATACTTTTCTATGATAACAAACAAACCCTGCTGTTGTATCGTAAATAGGAATACTTGTAATTATTCTTACGTATTTTGATGCAAAATATGATAAAAATAATCGTTTAAAATCCCAATTAACAACATTTATTTTGTTATTTAAATATCTTGACCCTATAGAATAATCAGCACCGTCTATAGCACAAGCATTGTACAAATTAATTAAATCGGAAGGATTATGCGAAAAATCAGCATCCATTTCCATAATATATTCGTATCCTTTAGCTAAAGCCCATTTAAATCCGTGAATATACGCAGTACCTAAACCATTTTTTTCTTTTCTTATTTCTATAAATAAGCGCGGAAATTCAGTTTGTAACTGTTTAACAATTTCAGCGGTTCCATCGGGAGAACTATCATCAACAATTAAAATGTCAAATTGTTTTTCTTCTGAAAAGACAGCCCTTATAATAGCTTCAATATTTTCTTTTTCGTTGTATGTAGGTATTATTACAAGTGTATTTGACATATAGCAAAATTATGCGCAAAGATAAAACAAATTATTCCTAATTTTGCGTTAATAATAATATCTAGGTAAATGTTTGAGGCAAGTAAAATAATTTCGGAAAATAACGATTGGATGACATTCGTTTTTCTGTTTATTTTGGTTCTTTTAACTGCCAATAAATTGTTGTTTAACAATCGGATTTTACATACGGGAACGCTATTTCTTCAAAAAAAGTTTTTATTAATTTATTTTGGTAAAGATAAAAGCGTGGTATTTAACTTGTTTCAAATTGTGCTTTTCTCTATTAAAGTTTTAAGTATTTCACTAATTATATATCATATAAATAATTATTTTAAGATAAATTCATCTTTAGAAGGGTTTGTTGGTTATATAATTATAGCTAGTTGTTTAACATTGTATTTTGTAATTCATTATTTATTAGGTGTTTTTTTAGCAGCCATATTAAATTTTCAAAAAGCATATAAAAAAGTTGTTTACGATAAATTAAGCTACTTTAATAACTTGATATTGTGGATATTACCTTTTTTAGTAGTGTACTCATACACAAGTGTTTTAAGAGTCCTTTTTTTTAACATATTGTTATTTCTTTTTATAGGTTTGCTAGTTGTAAGGTATTTGTTGTTATTGACAAATAATAAAAACCTAATTTTTAATAACATATTTTATTTTATTTTGTACCTTTGCGCTCTTGAAATAGCGCCCTTTGTGATTATTTTAAAACTAACCATTTAAAGACAAAATTGAAGTTTATGAAAGTGAAAACAATTTTGGTTTCCCAACCAGCTCCAAAAGCCGAAAACTCACCGTATTTAGATTTAATTGAAAAGCAAAAAGTTAAAATAGACTTTAGACCTTTTATTCATGTAGAAGGAGTTAATGCTAAAGAGGTAAGAGCTCAAAAAATTGATTTAAAAAATTACACTGCTATTATTTTAACTAGCAGAAATGCTGTAGATCACTTCTTTAGAATTGCTGAAGAAATGAGATTTACTGTTCCTGATGATTTAAAATATTTTTGTGAATCAGAAGCAGTAGCCTATTACCTGCAAAAATATGTTGTTTATAGAAAACGCAAAATTTATGTTGGTGAAAAAACGTTTAGTGATTTAGCAAAAATTATTAAAAAATACAAGGATGAAAAATTCTTGTTACCTTCTTCAGATAAATTAAAGGATATTGTTCCTGAAACTTTAAATGATTTAGGCGTGAAATGGGATAGAGGTGTTTTTTACAAAACTGTAATGAGTGATTTATCTGATTTAACAGATGTGTTTTATGATGTATTAGTGTTCTTTTCTCCTTCAGGAATTGACTCTTTGTTTAAAAACTTTCCAAATTTTAAACAAAATAATACACGTATAGCTGCATTTGGAGATTCAACAATTAAGGCAGCAACAGATGCTGGATTAAGTATAAATATTCCTGCACCAACACCTGAAACACCGTCAATGACAATGGCTTTGGAAAGATATATTTTAGAGGCAAATAAAAAATAATTTATAAAGTTATAGCATAAAAAAACCGAGTTTAACTCGGTTTTTTTTATGCAAATAAATTAGTATAAATATCGTTTACCGTTGCTACTTTTACTACTTTAATAGTGGAAAAAGGTTTAATTATTTTATTAAATTTTGAAATAAAAATTTTATGAAAGCCTAATTTTTCGGCTTCTAAAATACGTTGTTCAACTCTATTTACGGGACGTATTTCACCTGCTAAACCAATTTCAGCAGCAAAACAAAAATCTTGTGAAATGGCTTCATCTTCATTAGATGATAAAATGGCAGAAATTACCGCTAAATCAATTGCAGGATCATCTACTTTTATACCTCCGGCAATGTTTAAAAATACATCTTTTGCGCCTAATCTAAATCCTGCTCGTTTTTCTAAAACGGCTAATAACATGTTTAATCTTTTAGTATCGTAACCAGTTGCTGAACGTTGTGGAGTTCCATAAACAGCTGTGCTTACTAATGCTTGTACTTCAATCATTAATGGGCGCATTCCTTCTAAAGTAGCAGCTATTGCTGTTCCGCTTAAATCGCCTTCTTTTTGAGATATTAATATTTCCGATGGGTTTTCAACTTCACGTAAACCAATATTTTGCATTTCGTAAATACCTAACTCGGCAGTAGATCCAAATCTATTTTTATTAGCTCTTAATATTCTGTAAGTATGATTTCTGTCTCCTTCAAATTGCAAAACCACATCAACCATATGTTCTAAAATTTTAGGCCCAGCAATTGCGCCATCTTTAGTAATATGACCAATTAAAAGCACTGGAGTGGCTGTTTCTTTGGCAAATTTTATAAATTCTGCGGTAGTTTCTCTAATTTGAGAAATAGAACCAGGAGAGGCCTCAATATATTCTGTATGCAGGGTTTGAATAGAATCTATTACCACAACTTCTGGTTGCACTTCTTCTATAGCTCTAAAAATATTTTGGGTGTTTGTTTCTGTTAAAATTAAGCAGTTTGTATTGTTGCTATGTAATCTTTCTGCACGCATTTTTATTTGCGATTGGCTTTCTTCACCCGAAACATACAGTACTCTTTTTGGTATTCCTAAAGCAATTTGTAGTAATAAAGTAGATTTTCCAATTCCGGGTTCACCACCTAAAAGTGTCATTGATCCTTTTACCAATCCACCACCTAAAACTCTGTTTAATTCGTTATTTAAGGTTGAAATTCTATCTTCTTTATCAAAAGGAATTTCATTTATTTTTAATGCTTTATTTGTTTTTTTAGCAACGGGTGTTTGTTTCCAGTTTCTTATTTCTTCTTTTTGGATAACTTCTTCAACAATAGTGTTCCATTCGTGGCAAGAATTACATTGTCCTAACCATTTGGCGTACTGAGTACCACAATTTTGACAAAAAAAAGATGTTTTTACTTTAGCCATTTTTATATTTAAATTGAAAAAAGTAAATATACTAAGAAAAGAGCATTACTTCTTATACTTGTTGTAAATTGGAATTAATAAAAATGAAAGACCACCAAATAAAATAACCATAATGGTTTGTGCAGTCCACATAATCCAACCAAAAGCACGTGCTGGATTGCCTTCAACTTGGTATAAAATTAAAGCGCTTGCAACAAAAATAGGATAAGATCCCAACCCTCCATTGGTTAATGCCATACTTAATCCGCCAACTACAAAACCAACAATAATAGCCGCAAAAGGTAAATTAGTTGTTTCTGGTAATGCAAAAGTTACTACGTAAAACATTAGTAAATACATGGCCCATATAAATAGAGTGTGAAAAAGAAATTTCCACTTTTTTTTCATTGAAAAAATACTTTTTACACCATCTAACAAACCATTTATAAATTGTATTAATTTATGAATTATTGGATTGGTTGATTTTTGAAGTAATTTAAATGATGTAAATCCTAAAATTGGTAATACTACAAAAATGATGATTTTTGAATAAAAACTACTCTGTCCGTCATCTTTAAAAATATAACTGCTAACCAAATCTGTTTGTAAATAAAAGGCAACACCCATAATTATTAGTAACATAATTACATCGGTTACGCGCTCTGCAACAATGGTTCCAAAGGCTTTTTCAAATGGTATTTTTTCGTATTTTTTTATACTTGCAGCTCTGGCAAATTCACCTGATCTTGGTACAAATAGGTTTAATAAATACGCTATTAAAACCGTCATTATACTATTGGCAAGTTTAGGTTTGTAGCCTAAAGGTTCTAATAAAAACTGCCATCTGTATGCTCTTGAAATGTGGCTTAAAATTCCACAAAATAAAGATAATACTACCCACCAATAATTGGCTGTTTTAAATGATGTTTTAATAGAAAGTACATCGCTTGGCGATAGTTGAGATAAAGAGTACCAAATTAAAAATACTCCCAAGGCTATTGGGAGTATTAATAAAGTTATTTTTTTAAAATTTACTTTCAAATTAGGTAGTTAATGAATTATCATTTTCATTTGGGAAAACAAGTGATGGTTTAAAAGATTTTGCTTCTTCAAAATCTAATACTCCGTATGAAATAATGATAATAATATCTCCTTTGGCTACTTTACGGGCTGCAGGACCATTTAAGGTAATTTCGCCACTTTTTCTTGGGCCAGGAATAGCATATGTTTCAAGGCGTTCACCGTTGTTAATATTTACAATTTGAACTTTTTCTCCTTGAATAATGTTTGATGCGTCCATTAAATCCTCATCAATAGTTATACTGCCAATATATTGTAAATCAGCTCCGGTAACTTTGACTCTATGAATTTTTGATTTTACTACTTGTATTTGCATGGTGCAAAATTAATAATTTTGTGTTAATCTGTTAATAATTATAAACTTATATTGTCTATAAGTCTAATATTTCCAGCAAAAACGGCTAAAAAGGCTCTGTATTTTTGCTGTTTGTTCTTGTTTTTTATAGTTAAAAGAGTGTCTTCATCGGCAATTTCAAAATATTCTAATTCAAAAAGCGGATGTTTTTTAAACTCATTTTCAACCCATTGTATTACATCTAGTGCATTTTCTGTGCCAAATTTTATTTTAGCTTCTTTTAGTGTTTTATAAATAAAAGGAGCAGCACTTCTATGTTCATTTGTCAGTCTTGTATTTCTCGAACTCATGGCTAAACCGTCTTCTTCTCTAAAAATATCACAAGGAATAATTTTTACGTGAAGATGATTTTTTTCAACCATTTTTTTTATAATTTGTAATTGTTGAAAATCTTTTTCACCAAAATACGCTTTGGTTGGAGTTACAATTTCAAATAATTTTTTTACAATAGTACCAACACCATCAAAATGTCCTGTTCTAAATTTACCTTCCATTTGATGTTCTAAACCATCAAAATTAAAAGAAGTTGAAACAATACTATTTGCATAAATTTCTTGAGCAGTTGGAGTAAAAACTATATCACAAAATACAGATTTTAATAAAGATAAATCCGAATCAATTGTTTTAGGATAGTTAATTAAATCTTCTTGCTTATCAAACTGAGTAGGATTTACAAAAATACTAACTACTACAATATCATTTTCTCGCTTGGCTCTTTCTATTAAAGATAAATGACCTTTATGTAGCGCACCCATAGTAGGTACAAAGCCAATAGAAGTTCCTTTAGGAAGTTCCTTTATTTTTTGTTGAATTGATTTTATTTTAGCAAAAACTAACATATGCTATTTGTTAATAAACGTTAAAAGCGTGCAAACTTACATGTTTCAAGTTAAATTCTACATAAATTTTCGTAATTTTGCATAATCTTTAAAATAAAGAGTTTGATTATGAGAGATAAGAGAGTATTGATTGTTTCCTCAGAAGTTGTGCCTTATTTACCTGATAATGAGCTTTCTACAAGTTCTTTTGAAGCTGCTAAAATGATTCATGACAAAGGAGGCCAAACGCGTATTTTTATGCCAAGATATGGTTTAATAAATGAAAGAAGGCATCAGTTACATGAAGTTATCCGATTATCAGGTATGAATTTAGTAATTAATGATATGGATATGCCATTAATTATTAAAGTTGCATCTATTCCAAAAGAGCGAATGCAAGTTTATTTTATAGATAATGATGAGTATTTTAAAAGAAAAGCATTATTTACAGATGAAGAAGATAAACTTTTTGAAGATAATGATGAAAGAGCTATCTTTTTTGCAAAAGGTGTTGTAGAAACTGTAAAAAAATTAAACTGGTCTCCAGATGTAGTTCATGTGCACGGTTGGATGGCTTCTCTTTTACCTTTGTATATTAAAGAATATTATAAAGACGATGCTTTGTTTGCAAATAGTAAAATAGTTACTTCATTGTACAATAATGGTTTTGAAGGTTCTTTAAATACTGAATTTGCTAATAAAATTAAATTTGATAATATTAGCGACTCTAAAATTAATTCAATAACAACTCCAAACCATTCAAATATTTTAATTAATGCCATTGAAAATTCTGATGCTGTTATAAAAGCAAGTGAAAATTTATCAGATGAAATTATTAATTATTTAAAAACATATAAAAAACCAGTCCTAGATTACTTTCCAGTAGACGAGTTTGATAGCGCTTATACAAGTTTTTATACAGAACAAGTACTAGATCAGTAATCAAAAAAAATAAACAGAAATGTAAATATGGGTTTAAAAGGTTTACGAAAATTTAAAAACTTTGGGCTTTTAGCCCTTTTTGTTTTAAGTTTAATTTCTTGTGAAAAAGAAATTGAAAGTATTGGCGTAACCCTTATTGATAATGATGTTTTTGATAAAAACGTGTATGTTTCAGAAGTTTTTACAGAAAATGTGAACGTAGAAAGAGTTAATACATCGGGTGTTTCACAATTTTTATTAGGTGTTTATGGAGATAATGAGTTTGGTAATTTACAAGCATCAATTATTACCCAATTAAGTTTACCTTCAACCGGAGAAAGCTATGCAAATGGTTATGGAGTTGATACTAGTATAGATTCTGTTTTTATAAACATTCCATACCAATATTCCACCGAAGATAATTATAGTGATGGTAAGCCAAAATTTTCGCTAGATTCGGTTTTTGGAAATAAAGAAACTGCATTTAAATTGAGTGTTTATGAACTTAAAACCTTTTTAAATACATTAGATCCTAATGATCCTAGTAAAAGTGCAGTGTATTATTCCGATAAAGTTTTTCAAAAAGGAGATGAAGCATTGTATTCCGGAAACTTTAAAGTAAATGCTGATGAT
>NZ_JBFHHX010000025.1:0-30860 GCF_041596795.1 Lutibacter sp. | reverse complement strand
TGTTATATCCAAACAATACTAACTGTTTTTCCATTAAATTCTCCGGATAAACACATGTTTTGTTTCTGATTTTGGTTTTACAATTTTTGTTTAAATGTAATAAAATTTTGAAAAATAACAACGTATTTGTTTAATTTAAACATATATTTTAAAAATTTAAATCAAAATATTAATAGTTATCAGATAATCTGCGAGGTATTGTATTGTTCTGATCTGTCATTCCTTTTAATGCTAAATCTAACGGACTTTCAATTTTTAACAAATCTTTTTTACTTACATGAGTATAAATCATAGTGGTTTCTGGCTTTGCATGACCTAATAATTCTTGAATATAGCGTAAGTCTATACCATTTTCTAATAAATGTGTAGCGTAACTGTGACGCAAAGTATGTGGTGTAACTCGTTTTTTAATGTTGGCTGCTATACACGATTTTCGTAAAAAAGCACGAATACTTTCTGCACTGTATTTTTCTTCTGTTGGCCCTTCAACAAAATAAGTTTTTGGAGCATAACTATTTACATAATTTAATAATAAGGGAATAAAACTTTCTGCTAAAATAATAACTCTATCGCGCCTTCCTTTACTATTTTTTACAATAATTTGACGTCTATCAATATCAATATCTTCTAATTTTAAATTTAAAAGCTCGCTAATTCTTAATCCGGCAGAATAAATCATGGCTAAAATGGCGCGGTGTTTTAAGTTTTTTGTACATCGTAATAAATCTATAATTTGCTCTTTAGATAATACTGTTGGAAGTATTTTACTTTTTTTTGGACGTGTTAATTTTATTTCTTCAATTTTACATTCTGGGTAAAAAGCTTTAAACAGTTTTATAGCGCTAATTAATTGTCTTTGACTGCTAATGCTCATTTTTCTGGGAACAAAAACATCTTCAATAAATAATTCAACATCTTTATTATTAAAATCAATAACAGGTTTGTCTTTCATATAATGAAAAAAATCGGCCACAAACGTAAAATAAGTTTTTATGGTACTTTCACTATATCTTTTTCCGTTTAAATATTTTATAAATAAGCGAATAATGTTTTTATTTTCATCAGAAATTACACGGTTTTCACGTGGTACTTTAATGTTTATGGTATTGTAAACCGATGCATCAACAGTAAAAACAGCTTTATCTGCAAAAGCATTTTTTAATTGTTGTATGTTTTCAGGTGAAAATTCGGTATGCCAAGATTTTAAGGTCATACTCCATTTATATGTAGATAAATTTTTAAGAATATCAATAAACAATCTATTGAACTTAAAAAACAATGCTAATCGAACCTCGTTTTTGTGGTTCACTTTTTTTATTAAAATTGTAGGTAATTTGGTGGTAGTCTTTTTCATAGCAATTGCAAATTACTAAAAAATTAACTTTTTTCAAAAAAAAATGTAAGAGGGAATTTAAGGTGTTTTTTAATTAGTTAATTTTTCATTATTATTAACTTTTCCTTTAAAATTAGAAGGATACAAATCAATTCCTTTTTTTTCTGCAGCTTTTAAAATAAACGGAATAAGTAAGGTTGCGCCTGGAATTAGCATAAAAGGAACACCAATTCCTAATTTTTTTAAAATATCGTAAACACGTAGTTTTAAATGCAATTCTTCTTCTTTGGTAATTTTTTGTTTAACAATGTAATTGGCTAAAATTCTTCGCGTTTCTTTAGAATCGGCAGCTTCGTTTTTAATGCCATCCATAAAAAAATCGAAAGCTTTTATGGTTTTAGCTTTGTTGTTTTTTATAATTTTCGCAAAATCCTTTTTGCCATTGTTTTCAAAAATAGATACATCTAACTTTAAAATATTCTTTTTCTCATCCATTAAAATACATCTAAAAATTTAACAATAATACGTTTAAATTTAATACTATAGCTCAATTTATGTAAATAAATGGATGATGTATGTACTTTATTAAATTAAATTTTTGAAGTTATTTTAGTATCTAAAGGATTGGTAATACTATAATAAAAATCTATAAAATTTCCGTTTTCATCAATCAAATATTTTTGAAAATTCCATTTTACGGATGAATCTTTAACTCCATTTTTATTTTTTGAAGTAAGCCACGTGTATAACGGATGTTGATTTTCGCCTTTTACATCAACTTTTTCTGTAATAATAAACTCAACTCCATAATTTTTAGAGCAAAACGATTGAATTTCTGTGGCATTTCCTGGTTCTTGTTCTCCAAACTGATTGCAAGGAATTCCAATAACAACCAATTTTTCTCCATAAGTTGTATGCAATTCTTGTAAATCTTTGTATTGTGGCGTAAAACCACATTCCGATGCTACATTTACAAACAATATTTTTTTTCCTTTAAAAGCAGCTAGGTTTATAGCATTGCCATTTAAGTTGTTAATAGCAATGTTGTAGATAGATTCTATTGGTTGCTTTTTTGATGTGCTCATAGTGTTTAATTTGTTTTCTTTTGATGTAGAATTACATGAAATTAATAAGGATGTAAGTATAATAATGTAAGCTATAATTTTCATTTTATATATTTTAAGTTGTTATAGAAACTAAACCGGCATCAATTTTATGAATTTGTCCGGTAATTGCCAAAGATTTTTCAGAAATTAAAAAAGAAGCTAACAATGCAACTTTTTTTGCAGATAAATAATTCTTTAACGGATGTTTGTTTTTTAATGCTGTTTTTACAGCTTCATTTCTTAATATTTTTGTAGCCAAAGGTGTTTCTGTAATAGTAGGAGCAATAGCATTTACTCTAATAAATGGAGCTAATTCTGCTGCCAACGATTTTGTTAATCCTTCTACAGCACCTTTTGCTGCGGCTATACTTGCGTGAAAAGGCATTCCTAAAACTGTTGCAACTGTGCTAAATAGTACAATAGAACCATTTTCTGAATTTTTTAAAGCTTTTAAGTAGTGCTTAATTACTTTTACAGCACCTAAAACATTTATTTCAAAATCGTTTTTAAAATCTGTTTCAGTTAAACTAGTTATTGGTTTTAAATTAATGCTTCCTGGGCAATAAACTAACGCATGTATAGTTTCAATTTGGGGTAATGAATCTTTAAAAATATCGCAACTATAATGCGTTAAATTTTTATGTTGAAGCTGAGGCTGAGTTCTGCTGATATTTATAATTTTATGGGTGTCAATATTTTCTTCAATAATTGCTTTACCAATGCCAGAACTTCCTCCAATAATTACCATTGTTTTCATAATAATTTGGCTTTATTGTAAATAATTTTGAAGTTCTGCAATTTTTTGTTGATTGTTAAATGCACCTCCATAAAATGTGGTAACTGTTGCAGAAGTATCGTCTTTAATTCCTCTAGAAGCCACACATAAATGTTTTGCATCTACTATTACAGCCACATCATTGGTTTGTAAAATGCTTTGCAATTCTTTACCAATTTGCATAGTCATACGTTCTTGTACTTGTGGTCTTAAGGCAAAATACTGTACAATTCTATTTAATTTAGATAAACCAATTACTTTACCCGATGAAATATAGGCAATATGTACTTTTCCAAAAATTGGAACAAAATGGTGTTCGCAATTAGAGTAAAATGTAATGTTTTTTTCTACCAACATTTGGTTGTATTGGTATTTATTATCGAATAATGCAATTTTTGGTTTATTTTTTGGGTTTAAACCAGCAAAAATTTCATCAACATACATTTTTGCAACTCTATCTGGAGTTCCTTTTAAAGAATCATCGGTTAAATCTAATCCAAGCACATCCATAATTTCTCGAAACAAATAGGAGATGGTTTCTTTTTTTTCGGTATCAGATAATTTATGAGCATTTTTTTTCATTGGAGTTTCTAATGTTGTGTATAAATGATTATCTCCAATTTCATCGATACTAATTAGTTCAAAATTAGTATTGTTAGTAGTAGTTTTCATAATGTATTTATTTTATTGTCTAATTAAATATAGTGTAAAGTTAAACAAAAAAATGTAAAAGCAAAAAAAACTTTCAATATTCAATAATTAAAGAAAATAATTTATTGGTAAATGAAAGTTTATGCAGTAAATATTAATTTTTAAGATGAATACTCTTTTAATAAGGTAATTAAGTTAGCGGGAGAGGATAAGTAGTTAAAATTAGAATCATTTATAAAAGTGGTTGTAAAAATTGGGTTGCCAGAATAAAGAATTTTTGTGTTGGTTTCTTGCGCTATATTTGTTAATATATCAGCAAAATTATCTGATCTTGGCGTTGTAAACATTGTTAGTAAATATGCAGGTTTTATTTCTAAAACAATATCTTTTAAATTTTCCGAAGGCATTTTTTGTCCTAAGTAAATAACCTTCCAACCTAAGTCTTTTGCTATAAAGTTAGATAAAAGTAATCCTAATTCGTGATCTTCACCTTCTAACAAAAACAATACTAAAGTAGGAGCGTTTGCAGTTGGTAATGTTAGTGATTCTGTGGCTGCTATAATTTTTTGTCGAATTAAATTAGAAATAAAATGTTCTTGTGGCGGCGATACTTTATTGGTTCCCCAAAGTACTCCAACCTGATTTAAAAACGGATAAATAAGTTCTGTTACCGTATTTAAAATTCCTTTTCTTAATATATTTCTGTGGAAAATTGTATGAAACGCTTCTTCATTATAAGTTAACATACTAACGGTTAATAGGTTAATATCGTCGTTGTATGAAGTAGTGTTATTTATTTGAAGTTCTGTTACTAAGGTATTTATATCTTCTGTAGTCATAGCATCAATTTTAGATACTTTATAACCGTTTCTGGTTAATATAGCTACATTAAGTAATTTTTTTAATTGTTCGCCAGTATAAAACCGAATGTTGGTTTCGGTTCTTTCAGCTTTCATAAAATTGTAACGTCGTTCCCAAATTCGTAATGTGTGTGCGTTTATACCTGTTAGGGTTTCAACTTGTGTCATTGAATAAGTTTCCATGTATAAGTATTCTAAAGTATTTGGTTAAACAAATGTGATTTATTTAGTACAAATATCCTAAAAATATTTCTTAAAATCAATAAATGTCTAATAAAAAAGAAAATAAAGTTGTACAAAATTAAAATTATTTTATATATTTGTCTAACTATTAACTCAAATATATTAAACAATGAAGAATTTAAAGTACCTTTCAGTTCTATTTTTAGCATTTACTTTTTTATTTATATCATGTAACGATGACGATGATGATATGGAAGTAATACTACCAACACAAAATATTGTAGAAATTGCTCAGGCAAACGGATTTACATCTTTAGCTGCCGCTTTAACAAAAGCAAATTTGGTAGATGCGTTGCAAGCATCTGGAGAGTTTACAGTATTTGCACCAACCAACGAAGCTTTTGCAAATTTATTAGCAGCAATTGGTCAAACAAGTATAGATGATGTTCCAGCATCTGTTTTAGAGAAAATTTTATTATACCACGTAGTTCAAGGAGAAGTAATGTCATCTAGTATAACTGCTGGAAATGTTACAACCTTAGCAGGTGAAGAAATTACCTTAACAACCTCAGGAGGAATAAAAGTAAATACTGCTTCAGTAATTTCACCATACGATGTTGAAGCAACAAACGGAATTATACATACTATTAATGAAGTTTTAATTCCGCCAACAATTGTTCCTTTTGTAAATTCAGTTTTAGAACCAGCATATTTTAGCGAAAGTTTTACTACGTTAATTGAAGCTGCTGTTAAAGCCGATTTGGTAGAAACCTTATTAACAACGCCTAATTTAACAATATTTGCCCCAACCAACGATGCTTTTGTAGCTTCAGGATTAGATTTAGATGCTTTAAGCTCAGAAACTATTGCAAGTGTTTTAACATATCACGTTATTGGAGCAAAAGTTTTAAGTACGGAAATTCCTAGAGATGCTGGAACAGTAAACGGTGCTAAATTATGGTTTTCATTAGTTTCATCAGGAAACTTTATCAATGGAGATACCGAAATAGTAGCCGTAGATATTGAGTCAGGATCTGGTGTGGTACATGTAATTAATAACGTGTTATTGCCTCCAATAGGAAATATTGTAGAAACTGCTATTGAATTATCTGCAGACGGAGAATTTACATCATTAATTGCAGCATTAACACGCACAGCTGATGAAGGAACAGCGAATCAAAATTTAATTACTGTGTTAAGTGGTGACGGACCATTTACCGTTTTTGCTCCAACTAATGCTGCTTTTCAAGCTTTGTTAGATAGTAATGCGGAGTGGAATGCTTTGGGAGATATTCCTTTAGAAACTTTAATCGCAGTTTTAACTTATCATGTTGTGCCAGCTAAAGCTTTTGATAAAGATATTGCAGGTGCCGTAGATAGCAACAATCAATTGCCAACTGCAAACGGAGCAAAACTAACTTTTGATTTAACAAACTTTAAAATTAATACAACAACCTCTATTATAGGTGTTAATACAAACGCATCAAATGGTGTTATTCACGTAATTGATGAAGTGTTAGTGCCAACAATGTAAAAATTAAACGATGTAGTTAATTGTAGAACAGGGAAAGGCAATTATTGTTTTTCCTTGTTTTATTAATTTAATACGTATCTTACTATAAAAAAAATATGAAAATTTTATTAACAGGAGCAACAGGTTATATTGGTAAAAGACTAATTCCGTTATTGTTAGAAAATGGACATGAAGTAGTATGTTCTGTGCGCGATAAAAATAGATTTTCAATAGAACAATTTAATTCAGATAAAATATCGGTTGTTGAAGTTGATTTTTTAAATGTAAAAACTCTAAAAAATATTCCTGAAGATATAAATGCAGCTTATTATTTAATTCATTCAATGGCTACTTCTAAAGATAATTTTGAAAAATTAGAAGAAATTTCGGCTACAAACTTTAAAAATTATATGCAATTAACTACTGTTAAGCAGGTAATTTATTTAAGCGGCATAGTAAATGAACAAGAACTGTCTAAACATTTAAGTTCTCGTAAAAATGTAGAAACTATTTTGGCATCAGGCAAATTTCAATTAACAACTTTAAGAGCCGGAATTATTGTTGGGTCGGGTAGTGGTTCTTTTGAAATTATTAGAGATTTGGTAGAAAAATTACCATTTATGATTACTCCTAAATGGCTACATACCAAATCGCAACCAATTGCTGTGCGGAATGTTTTACAATTTTTAATTGGTGTTTTAGGATATGAGTATGCGTATAACAAAAACTTTGATATTGGAAGCAAAGAAATACTTACGTATAAACAAATGTTATTGCAATTTGCAGAAGTACGTAAATTAAAAAGAACTATTATTTGTTTACCAATAATGACACCAAAATTGTCATCGTATTGGTTGTATTTTGTAACTTCAACTAGCTATAAATTGGCAAGTCATTTAGTAGATAGTATGAAAGTAGAAGTAATTTGTAGTGAAAATGGTTTAGCCGAACGTTTAAACATTAAACTGTTAACTTATAAAGAAGCAGTTTCATTGGCATTTCAAAAAATTGAAGAACAAAACGTTGTATCTAGCTGGACAGACGCACAATCTAGTAAAAAGTTGTTAAAAGGTGTTGCAAAACTAATTGAAGTTCCTAAATATGGATGTTTTAAAGATTTTAGAATTGAAAAAATAGATGATGAAGAAGAAACTATCCAAAAAATTTGGGCAATAGGAGGGGAAACCGGTTGGTATTATGGAAACTTTTTTTGGAATATGCGCGGTTTTATAGATAAATTATTTGGCGGAGCAGGATTAAAACGAGGAAGAAAAAATGCATCCGATCTTCAAGTTGGAGATTCTTTAGATTTTTGGAGAGTATTAGACGCTAGTAAAAGAACAAAACGTTTATTATTATATGCCGAAATGAAATTACCTGGTGAAGCATGGCTAGAATTTAAAATACTAAATAATGAATTACACCAAACAGCAACTTTTAGACCTTTAGGTGTTTTAGGCCGATTGTATTGGTACAGCGTGCTACCTTTTCACGGGTTTATATTTAATGGTATGATTAAAAAATTAGCAAAAAAACAATGAGTTATTTTCAGTTTAAAAGTGAGCAAAAAATTAATGCTACTATGAATGAGGTTTGGCAATTTATCGCATCGCCAAAAAATTTAAAAGAAATTACACCACCTTATATGGGTTTTGAAGTAGTTACTAAAGATTTATCGGAAAAAATGTATCCAGGAATGATTATTGGGTATAAAGTAAGTCCGTTAGCAGGCATAAAACTAAACTGGCTTACAGAAATTACACATGTGGTAGATGGTTTTTACTTTGTAGATGAGCAACGTGTTGGTCCGTATGCTATTTGGCATCATCAACATAAAATTGAACCTTTTGAAAATGGGGTTTTAATGACAGATATTGTAACCTACAAACCTCCTTTTGGATTTATAGGAACGCTGTTAAATTCATTAATCATTAAAAATAAACTAGCAGAAATTTTCGATTTTAGAACCAAAAAAATTGATCAACTTTTTAATCATTAATTTTATTCTTTTTAATACTATTCATAATTTTTAATTGATAAAATACTTCTAACTGTTTATAAAACATCCAAATCTATTGAATATCTTTTCTGTCGATTAATTGATATAATACTTTCGTACAAGAAAATTAACTAAAACTTGTAACCAATGAGAAAATTTGGAGTATTAAACAAAAAATCGAGTAATCTTGATAAGATTAGAAATAGTAATTACGTAAATTCCTATATAGTAAAAACATTAGTAGTATTTATTTCAATTATTGCATTTGTAGCTTGTAGCGATGATGATAAAATAACAATAAGTGATGACGATGATGATACCTCAACACCAACAGTGTCGTTTGTATTAACAGATACTGGTCAAAATGTTTTTTATGATGAAGAAGGAAATGTGATTTCTACTCCAAGTGAAGGTGAAGATTATTATGGGCAAGATGCGCAATATTCAGGAACGTCATCTTCATTTAAAGATAATGGAGATGGTACAGTTACCGATTTAAATACAGGTTTAATGTGGCAGCAAACACCAGATTTTGAGCGTCATAATTATTACGATGCGTTTGATTATGTTGATGATTTAGAAATTGGTGGATATACAGATTGGAGACTTCCTACAATTAAAGAATTATACTCATTGCTTTATTCAAATGGTGAATTGGATGCAACAAGCACATCAAATTCTCAACCATATTTATATGATGCGTATTTTGATTTTGAATATGATCAAATGATGTCGTATGCTGGTCAATATTGGTCTAGCACAAAATATGTAAAAGGTGGTTTACAAAATACTAGTATTGAAGGAGCATTTGGTTTTAACTTTGCTGATGGTCACATAAAATCATACGAAACTGGTTTATATTTTAATGGAGCATCGGGTGTAGAAGATCCGGGTTGTTTTGTAAGAGCTGTAAGAGGCGAAGAAGGTGTATATGGTGTAAACGATTTTTCTTCAAATGGTGATGGAACCGTAACAGATAATGCAACTGGTTTAATGTGGCAACAAGTTGATGACGGTAACACGTACGATTGGAAAAGTGCATTAGCCTATGCAAGTAATAGCGAATTAGCTGGATATACCGATTGGAGACTACCAAATGCCAAAGAATTACAAAGTATTGTTGATTATGAAAAAACAACAATTCCGGCAATTGATGAAACTTATTTTACTTGTACCGATAGTGATAGCTGGTTTTGGACAAGTACAACTCAAGGAGATTTTAAATATACTGCTATCTATATTGCATTTGGAAAAGCATATAGTAAAGAAAATAGTTCAGCAACAGATTATTACGATTGGCACGGAGCAGGAGCGCAACGTTCCGATCCAAAATATGGAGATCCAGAAGATTATATTCTTGAATCTGTAAATGCTAGTGATTTAATTAGAGTGAAAAATTATGTTCGTTTAGTAAGAAATTAAACTTTTTTAACCCCAGTTTTTTAGTAGCTGAGTTAGGTGGATTATTCTACTTAGCTCAGTTTTTTATTTTGTAAAGGTTTGTTAAAATTAGTATGCAACATTAGAATTTAATTTTAATTATTGCGTTATTGTACTGTAAAATAAGGAATAAATGGTTTTAAAATCTGATAATTCAAGCATATTTAAAAAGATTTCTAAATATGTATTAATTTTTGTTGTTGTTGCAGTTATTAGTGTTGTACTATTTTTATTATTGGTCTATACTGGTGTATTTGGTAAACTTCCATCAAAAAACCAATTGCAAGAAATTAGTACCAACGAAGCTTCTTTAGTGTTTTCTTCTGATGCTGTTTTAATAGGAAAATATTTTGAAAAAAATAGAACAAATATTACTTCAGATGAATTACCAATATATGTTAAAAATGCATTAATTGCCACAGAAGATAAGCGTTTTTTTGAGCACGATGGCGTTGATACGCAAAGTTATTTACGCGTTTTTGTAAAAAGTATTTTAATGCAAAAATCTAGTGGTGGTGGAAGTACTTTAACGCAACAATTGGTTAAAAATTTATATGGACGAAATTCTTATAGAATGTTAAGTATGCCAATAAATAAAGCTAAAGAAATTTTTATAGCATCGCGTTTAGAAACCATTTATACCAAAGAAGAAATATTGTTATTATACTTAAATTCTGTTCCTTTTGGTGAAAATGTATTTGGAATTGAAGCTGCTGCTAATCGTTATTTTAATTCATCAACAAAAAATTTAAAAATTGAAGAAGCAGCCGTTTTAATTGGTTTGCTAAAAGCTACTACTAGTTTTAATCCGCGTTTATATCCAAAAAAATCTGTAGATCGTAGAAATTTGGTGCTAAATTTAATGAAAAACGAAGGGTATTTAACTAAAAATCAATTAGATAGTTTGGTAAAATTACCATTAAAATTAAAGTACGAGAATTTCGAAATTGCGGCGCCGGCAGGTTATTTTGTGTATCAGGTAAAAAAACAGGCAACAGCTATTTTAGAACAATTGGAGCAATCAACTGGTAAAAAATATAATTTAGAACAAGACGGACTTAAAATACATACCACTATTAATATGCAATTGCAAGAATTTGCTATTAATGCAGTAAAAAAGCAATTAAAAAAAATGCAACCAAAATTAGATGATGAACTTTCCAGAACTAGTTTTAGAAAAAAATGGTATAAAAATCAGGAGAATAAAAAGAATTTTAAGGAAGATGATTTAATAAAAAGAAATGTTGAAACCTACGCTATTGATGGTGTAAGTATAAAAAATATTAGTAAGCTAGATAGTTTGTGGCATTATTATAAAATGTTACACGCAGCCGTGTTAATTACCAATCCTAAAAATGGTGCTGTTTTAAGCTATGTTGGCGGAAATAATTATAGAGTGTTGCCTTTTAATTTAATACAATCGCATCGGCAAATAGCATCAACTTTTAAACCAATTTTATATGCAACTGCTTTAGAAAATGGTTTCTCCACAAGTTCTTACTTAGAAAATGAAGAAAAGGAATATGCTGAATATGATAATTGGAAACCACAAAATTTTGATCATCAATCTACACCAAATCAAAAGGTTGCTTTTGGCTATGCATTGGCAAACTCTATGAACTTACCTACAGTAGATTTGTATTTTAAAGTAGGCGCTCAAAAGTTGGAAAACAGCACAAAAAAATTAGGTTTTTCAGCATTTAAAAATAATCAACCTTCGGTAGCATTAGGAACTTTAGATGTTTCTTTAGAAGAAATTGTAAAAGCATACGGTGCATTTGCGTATAAAGGAGTTGTAAATAATTTATTGATGATTGAAAAAATTACCGATAAAAAAGGAACAATTATTTATAAAAATAAAGCCATTGCATCAACTCAAGTTTACCAACAAACTACAACTGAAAATATTACAGCAATTTTACAAAAAGCCATAAATGAAGGAACAGGAACCAAAATTAGAAATCAGTTTGGTATTAAATCGGCTTTGGCAGGAAAAACAGGAACAGCACAAAATTATTCAAATGCTTGGTTTTTGGCGTACACACCAAATTTGGTAATTGGCACTTGGGTTGGAGCATCTACGCCTGATGTTCATTTTAATAGTGTTAATGGATCAGGAGCATCTTTAGCATTGCCAATTTCTGGTGAAATTCTTCAAAATATAGAGCGAAATAAAGTTTTAAGAAGTACTTATTTAGTTCCTTTTAATATTTCAGATGAGGTTTATTTGAATTTAGATGTTGAGCCATATCAAGATAAAGGAATTGATGGATTTTTTAAACGCTTATTTAATTTTAAAAGCAATAAGACTAAAATAGAACGAAGAAATATTAGGAGAGCTAGAAGAAATTAGTATGTTTCTTAAAGTTCGTTATTCTGAATTTATTTAGCTGCGCTGAATCTTCGATTTCAGAATCTCATCAAATCAAAAATCAATCACTGTGAGAACCTGAAACAAGTTCAGGTTGACGTAATTTTTTGTCAGTTCGAGTTTTAAAAGCAATAAGACTAAAATAGAACGAAGAAATATTAGGAGAGCAAGAAGAAATTAGTTTGTTTATTAAAGTTCGTTATTCTGAATTTATTTAGCTGCGCTGAATCTTCGATTTCAGAATCTCATCAAATCAAAAATCAATCACAGTGAGAACCTGAAACAAGTTCAGGTTGACGTAATTTTTTGTCAGTTCGAGTGATTTTCAATAGAAAATCGTATCGAGAATAGAAAAATTATTGAATTTTGTTCTAAAAACATTTATTATTTCTTTTTATTTCAAAAAAATACTCGAATATACGTTCTGAATACCTGAACCACATTTGTTATTTTAACCTAACCTTTTCTATACATGAAATCGTTTTCAGTAGCAAAAATTTCTACAACCGCTTGCTGATAGTTTTTAAAACTCTTAGCTTTTTTAATTTTTTTAAATGTTTTTTGTGGGTTTGAAAATAACATTGAAAAGTATTCCCAAATACTTGCCATTTTTAGTAACAAATGTTGATCACCAGATAATGATGCTTGGTACTGTTCCAATAAAATTTGATGAAATTCTTGTAATAATTCTAGTTTATTTTTTGGGTAGTTTTCCGTATTGTTTTTAATCATTTTAGGTAAAAATGGATCGGCAATTAAGCCTCGTCCAATCATCCAATGATCGATACTAGGAAAACGTTCCTGCATTTTTTTAAAACCAGCAACCGAAGTAATATCACCATTATAATATATTTTATGCTTGGTTTTATCTAAACATTTTTCAAAAGCATCTAAGTTTACGCCACCTTTGTATAATTGTTTACCAATACGTGCGTGAATGGCAATATTTTTTATTGGATACGTATCTAAAATAGGAAAAACATCTAAAATTTCTTCTGGAGTTTCATACCCCAAACGCATTTTCATAGATACTGTAATATCAGATTCTTGATGTACTTTATGAAGAATTTCATTAATTTTTGGAGTATCACAAATTAATCCAGATCCCAATCCGCGTTTTGTTACCATTGGATACGGGCAACCTAAATTCCAGTTTAATTCTTTGTAACCCAATTGCTGAACAAATTTAGCCACAAATAAAAATTCATTAGCATTATTAGTCATTATTTGAGGAATTAGGTTTATTTCCGTATTGTTTTCAGGTAATAAATCTAGCTGGTACGATTTTTTAATGTCTAATGTTCCGTTTAATTTTATGTAAGGTGCATAAAATGTATCAATACCTCCAAATAATTTATTAAAGGCATTTCTAAATTTATAATCTGTAAATCCTTGTAATGGAGATGATAAAAGTGTGTAACTCATATAAGTATTTAAAGTGCAAATGTAACATCTTAAATTTAAGATGTTATTAAATTTAAAGTTACTTTTGTTAAAACGTTTTATAAAAAACGTTCTTTATCAATTTTAGTATTTCAACTGCTGCAGTGGAGAAGCTAAATTAACGTCTAAAAATTGTATTTAAAATATGCGTTTTACTTAAAATAAAAATTAATTAATTCAAATAATTCATTTTTATTAATAGGTTTAGAAATGTAATTATTACAGCCAAATTTAAGTGCTTTTTCTTTATCACCTTCTAAACTATATGCGGTTTGTGCAATTATAATTACCTTTTTATTAAAGGTTCTAATTTGTTCTGTAGCTTTAAAACCATTTAATAAAGGCATTTTAATATCCATTAAAATTAAATCTATATCATTATTATTTTTGCAAATTTCAACAGCATCAATTCCATTGGTTGCTGTTAAAATAGTGTTAGTTATTGGTTTTAAAAAAGTTGTAATTAAGGTTTTTGAAGTTTCATCATCTTCAACAATAAGAATTTTAATGTTAAGTTTTTCTTGAATTTCGGTGTTGCTTGGTGTAGCTAATAACGATTCGTTTTTATTAAATGAAATGTATGGAAGTGTAAAATAAAACGAAGAACCTTTATTTATGGCGCTATGTATCCAAATTTTACCACCTAACATTTTAACATACGCTTTACTTATAGATAAGCCTAAACCAGCTCCTTGCAATGCGTTTGTGTCTTCAATATCTGCCTGAATAAATCGTTCAAATATTGCTTTTTGTCTGTTTTTTGGAACACCTATTCCTGTATCTTTTATAAAAAACTCTATATAATAATCTTGGTCTTGTTGTTGTAAGTTATATCCAAAATCTATGGTTCCAGATTTGGTGTATTTAATAGCATTTTTAATAAGATTTAGTAAAACAGCATAAAGTTTTTCTCTATCTGTTCTAATTACAGCAGCGGCATCTTCTAAACCTTTGCTGTAACTAAGTTTTATTCCTTTAGCTGAAGCTTCTGGGTTGAAAAAGGTAAATAAATAATCAAGTTGTTCGTTAATATTTACATCTACTAATAAAGTTTTCATTAGGTTAGATTCAATTTTTGAAATATCAACAATATTATTTATTAAGTTTAATAGTCTATCGCCACTTTTTTCAATAATTTCTATAAATTTTTGTTGTTTTTCTTGAGGTAAATTAGGTGTTTTTAAAAGTTCTGTAAACCCTAAAATTCCATTCATTGGAGTTCTAATTTCGTGACTCATGTTTGCTAAAAAAGCCGATTTAAGTCGTTCGCTATTTTCAGCATTTTCTTTTGCTTTTATAAGTTGTTTTTCAACTTTTTTTCTCTTTGTTATTTCAAAAGCCGAAATAATTCCGCACTCTAAACCATTCCATTCTATTTTTCCAATTTTAGCATCAATCCACTTTTCTTTTTTATTTTTTTTAAGAATTGCAATTTCAAATTCATTCTTTTTGTTTAAATAATTAGGGTTAAAAGGATTGTTTTCTATAATAAAATCGATAAATTTTGGATGCACTAAATCTCTTACTTTTAATTGCTGAAATTCTTCATTTGAGTACCCTGTTAATTTTGAAGCTGCAGGATTAGAGTATATCACATTTTTATCATAAAATATAAGAATACTAGCTGCAGTAGATTTTGAAAGCGTTCGTAAGTTTTTTTCACTAATTTGTAATAATTCTTCTGCTTTTTTTCGTTGTGAAATTTCAAAAGCTAATTGTAAATTTTTACCTAAATGGTTTATAATTGGTTTTAACTCGTTACGTAAAATTATATCTAATGATTTTTTTCTGCCTAAAATTAAATAACCATAAGAGTTTAATTTATAAGCATAATAATTGTTAGAATTTATGTTTAATTCCTCAAAAATAATGTCTTTTTCTTGTACTTTATTTATAAAATAGTTTTTAACCGTGAGCCATTCTTCGGAGTTTTTTGCAACAAACGGAATTAAAATAGATTCTTCTAATTGGTTTGAATTAAACTTAAGTACAGCCGCTAAAAAGCAGTTTAATTTTCTTAAATAAAGTGGAATAATTTTTTTTAACAATTCAGCTTCATTGGTAGCAGCAGTTGAATTAATTGCTAATTCAAATAAAATTTCTGTTTCTATAGTTCTTGTTACCATAAAGCTGTTACTATTGTTTTATTATAAATTTCTACTATTGACTCTGAATTTGCAATTTCTCCAATAGAAAATATTCCTGTGGCTTTGGAATGCTTACTTACAATATTTAATTCTTTTTGTAAATTATCATTTAAATATAATACTCTTGAAATGCAATCAATACAAAAAAGTGTTTCGGTTTTAGTAATTAGGTTTTGAATATTTGCTTTTTCTTTTGCTATTTCAGCACCTTTTAATAGTGATTTAATGTTGCCATGAAGTATTTCTACATAAGCTCCTTCCGGAATATAATCAATAAAGTGAATACTGTTTTTAGTAGTTTTAAACGGATCTCTAACTACTTTCTCTTCATCAATTTTGGAAATACCAAAAGGATACGATTTTGCAATATCAAAAAAATTAGTTTCGTTAAACTTTTTGCCAGAATGGTGTTCAACAATTTCTTTATATACCTGAAAAGCAGGTTTCCAATTAATACTTTTTATTTTATTTTGTGATGTTTCAGTAACCTTTAAAGGGTTGGATATAGATTCCCAACCGTGGGCAACACCAATATTAATTTGTTTATTTGCCCAACCAATTACTGCGGCGTTTTCATGAATTCCGGTATTGTTTATAATACAAGGAAATTGATTAAAACTAAGTGATCCGGCACCGCCACCAATATATGTTGGATTTATGCCAAAAAAATTGAAAAGTGTTTCTAATAATACTTCTTTACCATTGCTAAAAGCATCTAAAAAAACAAATAAACAACTATTTGCTTGGGTAGATTGGTGCTGTGTTATTTGTAATTGTTTAAATATTTTTTCAGAGGTAAGTGATAAATCTATTAATTGGGTAGTTAATGTAAAGGATAATGGAATTAATACAATGCCTTCTTTTTTTCGTTCTCCATTAAAAATTAATTCAGGAAATATGCCTCCAATAATTGGTTTGGTAATTTTTTTTAGTAATGGTGTAATTTCTTCAGATGGATATTTGTTTTCATCTGCCATAAAAAAAAGAATAGAACGTACATTCTTATCATTTTCAAGTGCAAGTAGTTCAAAAGTTAAAGCCGATTTATTGTTGGGGTTTACGTAAATCTTATTCATAGTTTTACAGAAGCAAAGTATTTTAACGTATAAATTTAAAACTTAAAAGTTATATAAAAAAATAATGTTGAACCGAATTTAGATTTTAGCCAATTGAAGATTATAATCATATTGTAAATCTTCGTGTAGAAGTAACATTTTTTTTGAAATAGCAGCTTTCTCTCTTAAATAAATATTTTTTAAGGTTAAATTATTTTTGATAGATGGCCTAATTTGGGTCATTTTTTCACAAAAATAAAGCAGTAATTCAATTTCAGTTTCTTTCTTTTTTGAATATCGAATGTTCGTTTTTATTAAGCGTAAAATTTTACGTACACTTTTTTTAATATAAAAATAACTGTTGGTATTTATCTGGTTAAAAAGCACATCAACTTCACTTTTAACGGTTTCAATAAAACCTTCTTCATTGGCAGCTTCAAAAAGTAAATAGGTAAGTAGCTCTTTATTTTCTTTTTTAAATTTAGATAATTGCAAGCATAACTCCATTAATTCATTATGTGAAAGATGCTTTAATTCTGATTTTAGTTGTTTAACTGTAACTGCTTTCATAGGTCGAATTTAATTAAAATTGCTGAAATTATTCTCAATATTAATTTACTATCTTTAAATCTGCCTAATTGTCACTTGTAAGCAATTGGCTTAATTTTCGACACTTATAAATTATGAGTAAAAATAAAGTATCATTATCGTGGGCCATTAAGGAATTTATTTGGCCAAGACGAACCATTGTTTTAATAGGAATTGTATTAATAATTGTAAAAAGTTTATCGGGGTTGGTGTTGCCTTATGCCAGTAAAAGTTTAATTGATGATGTAATTCCATCAAAAAATTTAACTACTTTAACAACCTTATTATTAATAGTTTGCGCTGCAATTTTACTGCAAGCTGTTACATCGTTTTTATTAACGCGTTTGTTAAGTGTAGAGGCACAACATTTAATTTCGGTTTTACGAGCCAATGTTCAAAAAAAGTTGTTAACCTTACCAGTGAGTTATTTTGATAACACCAAATCTGGAGCGTTGGTTTCTAGAGTTATGACAGATGTTGAAGGTGTTAGAAACATTGTTGGAACTGGTTTGGTGCAATTAATTGGCGGAAGTTTAACGGCTATCATTTCTTTAATCATTTTAATAAAAATTAACGCAACAATGACCTTTTTTGTGCTGGTGCCAGTTGCAATTTTTGCTGTTGTGGCGCTAAAAGCCTTTGGATATATTCGTCCAATTTTTAGAGAACGTGGTAAAATAAATGCTGAAGTTACCGGTAGATTAACAGAAACATTAAATGGCGTACGTGTAATTAAAGGTTTTAATGCCGAAGCACAAGAAAATAAAACCTTTGAAGATGGTGTAGAACGTTTGTTTTTAAATGTAAAAAAGAGTTTAACAGCTACAGCGTTAATCACAAGTTCATCAACCTTTTTATTAGGATTGGCTTCTGCAGGAATTATGGGAATTGGCGGTTATTTTATTATGAAAAATACTATGACTTATGGTGAGTTTGTTTCGTTTACCTTGTTTTTAGGTTTTATGATTGCGCCTATTGTTCAAATGAGTAATATTGGAAGTCAGCTTACAGAAGCAATGGCAGGATTGGATAGAACTCAAGAAATTATGAATATGGAAGAAGAGGATAATCCGGAGCAAAGAACAGTTGTTTTAAAAGAAATTAAAGGAGATATTATGTTTAATAATGTATCGTTTAGTTACCAGGAAAATAAAGAAGTTTTACACGCTATTTCTTTTGAAGCACCAGCAGGAAGTGTTACTGCTTTGGTGGGTTCTTCAGGTTCAGGAAAATCTACTATTGCAGGTTTGGCTGCTACTTTTTTAAATCCAATTTCAGGTTCGGTAACTTTAGATGGCATTGATTTAGCAACGGTAAATTTAAGTAGTTTTAGAAGTAGGTTAGGAGTAGTATTACAAGATGATTTTTTATTTGAAGGTACTATTCGTGAGAATATTTTATTTCCACGTCCAAATGCTACTGAGGAACAATTACAACAAGCTGTTAAAGGTGCGTATGTGAATGAATTTACAGATAGATTTGAAGATGGTTTAAATACAGTTATAGGAGAAAGAGGTGTAAAATTATCGGGCGGACAGCGTCAGCGTATTTCAATTGCACGTGCTTTATTGGCCGATCCAAAAATTATTATTTTAGATGAAGCTACCTCTAATTTAGATACTGAAAGCGAATCGTATATTCAAAAAAGTTTAGGCTTGTTAATGAAAGATAGAACAACCTTTGTAATTGCGCACAGGTTAAGTACCATTCAACAAGCAGATAGAATTTTAGTTATTGAAGATGGAAATATTGTAGAACGTGGAAAACACAACGAGTTAATTGCTAAAAAAGGACGTTATTTTGATTTATATACTTACCAAAGTAGAATTTAGTAAAATATTAAAAAGGCTTAAGAAATTTCTTAAGCCTTTTTTGTTATTTAACGCCAATTTCCCATACATGAGAATTGATGGATTCGGTAATTTCAGTCCATTCATCCATAGCATCTTGCCAGCTTCCTTCGCCATTAATTTCTTCGTAAACGTTTTTAATTCCTCCAGTGTCTATATCTAAATCTGCCCATTTATTAAATGGCCAAACAATAGCAATATCTCTACCATCATTTCCATAAAACTGGTTATCATAAATTAACACACTATCTTCACCTTTCTTCTCATGAGCCTCTTTAATTTTAATCATTAAAGCTTTAAAACGGTAATAATCACCACGTTTTAAATCTATCAACCAAATGTTTTCAAATTTTGGTGCGGACTTTTGATTGTTATATGATAATTTTTCATTGTATTTCCAATATTCACTTCGTCCATATTTTTGAATAGTAGGAGCAACCGTTTTTGTCCAATGATCTGCATGTGCTCCTTCTCCAGGACTGCCATCTAAATCAGAAAATGTATTTGGTCCCATTAACCAAACGTACCAACCAGTTTCGGCTCCAGTTAAAATATAATCAAGACTTGCTTTATAAGGGCCATCCTTATGATATAAATTGTTGTGATCTGTAACAGCTTTCACAAAAGCTTTTTCCATACCAATTTTAGGCATAATGTACTGTATGTTAACCATTGCGTATGTTTCCTTTTCTTGTGAAAAGCCATACGTTGCTACTAATAATATTCCAAATAATATGGAATTTCTTAAAAAATTGATAATTTTCATAATAAAATAATTTAGTTAGTAAATAATTTGGGTTTAAAATCTCTTTTATTAATTAAGAAAATAAGGTTGATGTTTTTTTGTACTTGTTCTGTATTAGAACATTAAAAATATTGAGGTGTTTTTATGAATTAATATTTTTTAGTAATTCAACTTAGAATTAAGCAACTAATTAGTTTAGAATTTTTTTTTGGTTGTTTAATTTAAAGCCTAAATTCTATTTTTTTTTTGAGATTAAAATTGAGGTTAAAAAAACAAAGGGTTATTAGCGGAGTTTAAACTAAATTAACATAATAAGAAGGTTTTTTATGTTAATTTTACAGAGTAACATTAGTTACATAACAATGCAATTTAATGAATATTAATGTATTATGATGGATTTTTTGTAGAAAATATTTATAAACACTTGTTTTTTACGTTACAAGTAAGTAGAATGGAACCGCTTTAAATTTTAAAAAACAACTTTAAATGCTAACAATCTCTTTTTGTTTTCTTTAAAAAAAAAGTGTTAAAATTATTTTTATAAGAAATAAATATTAATTTTGTTAAAAAATTAAAAACAGTCAAAAAATTATGGATTTATCTCAATTTTCAGGATTCTTAGTATTTTTAGCAATTTTCACCATGGGATTTTGGTTAATGATTTTATTAATCACTTTTATTATTCCTTATTGGTTAGTAGGTTATTTTAAAGAAGCTTGGAAATATAGAAAAGAAGGTAAAGCTGAAGTTAAGAAATAATTTTTAAAATATTATATATAAAAAAAGGGACAATTAATTGTCCCTTTTTTTTGTGCTATGCTTTAAACATTTCTTCATCTCCGCCACTTTCAAAATTTCTTGAACGTTCGCGTTTTTTACTTTGATTAAATCTATATGTAAAATTTAACAATATTTGTCTAGATCTCCATTGAAATTCAGTTTCAGAAAATGTATTATCTGTGTAACTAGTAGAAGATCTTTTTCTGGAATTTAATAAATCACTTACATTTAAAGATAAGGTTCCTTTTTCATCTAAAACATCTTTACTGAAAGCTAAATTAAGGGAAACCATTGCTTTTCTTTTGGTATATGCACCTTCTGAAGGACCCATATACATTCCGCTAGTTTGCCATTCAATTTTACCTGGTAATGTTACTCTAGATTCTAAGCGTGTAAACCAACTAGAATCTTCAGAATCGTAACTTACGTTATTGTAAGTTCCATCCGTAATAGATTTAAATAAGTTAAAGCTATTTGTTAATTTCCACCATTTAAAAGGTGTGTAGTTTGCAGTAAATTCGAAACCATATCTATCTTGAGAACCTAAATTTACAGGTGTTCTAATAATTACAAGTGTTTCTGTACCATCTACATCACGTACATCTTCATTTTCAACCCATTCTATGTTGTTAACAGAGTGGTTAAAGTATATAGAAGAGTTTAAAGTAAATTTATCCCAACGTTTTAAATAACCAAAATCAAATGAATTTGTATAGGTAGGATCTAAATAAATATTACCTTTTCTAATATATGTTTTACTAGTTCTTGTTTCAAAAGGATTTAAGTAAAAACTTCTTGGTCTTCCCAATCTTCTGCTGTAACCTAAAGTTATATTTTCCGATTCACTAAACTCTAAACCTAAATTTATTGTAGGGAAAAGTTCTGTAAAATTATCATTATAGTTTTCGTTTGTTTCAATTAATTTTATAGATCGGTCTGTGTTTTCGGCACGTAAACCTACTAAATATGAAAACTTATTTATTTTTTGTCCGTATTGAGAGTATACAGAATACACGTTTTGAGTAAAATCTAGTATATTAGAATAATCGGTGTTATTTACATAATCTGAACCATCATATTCTTCTAATAAATAATCTGTTATTTGATTATTTAAATCGGCATTTAAACCAAATTCAAATTGTGTGTTTTCGTTAATAGGTAACACATAATCTGTTTTTACTAAAATGTCTTTAGAATCTTCTTTTGTAAAACTTCTTTCCATAGCATCTATATCTAAAACACCAGCATCATCTTCTTCAAAAATAGTTGCTTTTTGGTTTTCAGAGCTATCGCCATATGTAAAATCGAAAGTTAATTTATGACCGTCTTTTTTAAAATTTTTGGTCAAATTAAACGTATATTCTAATGTTTTATCTTTTTCAGTTTCATCTTCATTTCTAAAAGTTTTATATAGTAAACTATTAGATCCATCGTAGCCATTTGTTGTATTTAAAGAAGCATCATCTCCGTCAGATTCTCTATATAAAACGGTTCCAGTAATTGAAGTATTATCATTTAAATAATATTCTAGTCCAAACTGTGTGTTAAAACGATTATTTTTTCTATCGTATTTTGTTCTTTCACTTATAAATGTAGCAGCATCGGTTAATGGAGTATAGTAAGTTACATCGCTTGAAGATTTTCCTGGAGATTTACTATAGTTATAACCAATATTTGTAAAGTAATTAACTTTATTAGTTCGGTAATTTAGGTTTGCTGAAGCTCCAAAATAATCTGGATTTCCAATAGTTCCCGTAAATGAACTGTTAAAACCTAATGCTTTTCCTTTTCTTAAAATAATATTTAATATTCCTGCGGTTCCTTCGGCATCGTATCGGGCAGAAGGACTAGTAATTACTTCTACTTTTTCAATAGCATCTGCAGGTAATTGGCGTAAAGCATCTGTTCCGCTTAAACCAACTAAACCAGAAGGTTTACCATTTACTAAAATTCTAACATTATCATTACCACGTAAACTTACGTTTCCTTCTACATCTACAGTTACCGATGGCACATTGTCTAAAACATCAGAAGCAGTTCCGCCTTTTACGGTCATATCTTTACCAACGTTGTATATTTTTTTGTCTAATCTAATTTCAACAGTACTTTTTTCTGCAATTATTTCAACCTCATTTAAAGATTCAGCATTTATTTCTAAAAGAATTGTGCCCAAATTTAAATCTGCTTTAACTTCTCTGTTTTTAAAAGTTTTGGTTTTGAATGAAATAAATTCAACAGAAATATCATAACTTCCTTGAGGGACATTAACACTAAATTTACCGTTTGCATCTGTAATTCCACCAGTTACAGATTTTCCATTTAAAGGCGCACAAATAATGGTTGCATATTCTAAGGGTTGCTTAGTTTCTGCATCAATAACAGTTCCTGTAATTGTGTATTGTTTAAATAAAATGGCTTTATTAATCGTATTTTGATTTACAGAGTTCTGAGCAAAATTAATTGCCGTAATGAAACCGAAAATTAGTAATAGAAATTTTTTCATTGATTTTTTAGTTTTTTAGATGTACAAATATACCGTAAGCGAAAGAAGTTATGTGTTAACGAGTGTTAATGAGTATTAACGCTATTTTTAGTACAAGTTTGTATAATTTATTTGTTGTAATGTGTTGATGTGTAGTTATATAAGTTTTTTAAAAAACAAAAATCACCAAAATTAATTGATGATTTTCGATGTTTAAGGTTGTTAAAAAAAACTTAAATTTTATAAAATGGTTTTAATAATTTCAGGAGGACGGCCAATTACCGCTTTACCATTATTAATTACTATTGGTCTTTCAATAAGTTTTGGGTTTTCAATCATTGCGTTTATTATTTCAGCATCTGAAAGTGATTTTGTTTTATAATTTTCTTTCCAAATAGCTTCATTTTTCCTAACTAAATCTATAGGTTTAATACCTAATAATGCAATTATTTGTGTTAGTTCTTTTTTTGTTACCGGATTTTCTAAATATTTAATAGTTTCAAATTGTATTTTAGAAGCTTCTAAAATAGCTAAACCTTCTCGGCTTTTACTGCAACGCGGATTGTGATATATTTTCATATTATTAATTTGTTTCAAAATTACTTAAAAAAATTAATAGTTTGGTTTTTCCTCTTTTTTATCAAAGTCAATTCTTCTATCTTTTTTACTTTGATTAAATCTGTAGGTAAATGATAAAATAATAGTTCGGTATTTGTTTTTAATTAAACTATTTGAAAAATAACCAGTATCAAAACGATCTCTATCTGTTTGGTTAGAATTAAAAATATCATCAACAGTTAAACTAACAGTAGCTTCTTTATTAAATATATCTTTACTAATAGCTGCATTTGCGTACGTTCTTGCTCTTCTGGTAAAATACTGTGCGTTAGATGCTAAATCGTGTTTTACATTAATTTGAAAATCGAAAATAGTAGGTATTTTAACTTGTGTTAATAAACTAAAAGAGCCAATTAAATTTTCATTATCAAAATTTTTGGTAATGGTTTCATTTGCACTATTTATAGTTTCAAAAGTTCCTGTGCGATCAAAATTTGTTAATGTTACGTTTCCATTAAAATTTAAATTGTTAGAAACTTTATAAGATGCTGCTACATTTAAACCGTAATAATTTAAATTACCTACATTAAACGGCGAGGTTATTAATTTGCTAACGCCGTTTATTTGTTCACCAGTTTCATAGGTAACATATTCCCAATAATCTATATATCTATTATAAAATAAACTAGGAGAGAAACTTAATTTTTCACCAGTATAGGAATAGTATAAACTAGCCATGTAAATATCTACAGGCTGTATATTTTCATTACCTATATAAGATGATGTTTCACTAATTTTTTCTTCGTAAGGTTGCAAAATAGTTGCAATAATTCTTTGAATTGCAGTTCCATAACTAATACCAATACTGTTAGTGTCGTTTATAGTATAATCTATAGATGCAGATGGAAATAAATCGTTTTGATTGTAGTGTTGACTTGTATTTAAATCGAAATATTCAATGTCAGATTCTTGAAATTCAGCACGTAAACCAGCAGTAAAATAGAATTTTTCAAGTTCATATTCTAAATCTACATAAGCACTATGGATATTTTCGGAATACTTTAAATCATTATGTGTAGATGTTCCTGTATAATAAAATGGTATTTTTCCAAACTCTCCTTGATAACCAATATGGTATAAAAAAGATTCTCCAATTGGATTTACATAATCAACAGATAAAATATAATTTTTTAGGATGTTTTTTTGGGTATAAGTTTCGTCGGTAAAACTTGTATTGGTATTTAAAACTGTATTGTCACTTTGTTCATTATCCTTTTTATAACTAAAATAAGAAGTTAATACTCTTCCTTCTTTATTAAATTTATGTTCAAGGTTTACAATAAATTCAAAAATTTCATCTGTAAAATCGCTTTCATATTTTCTAATATTAGTTGCAGTTTGTTCTTTAGAAGCATTTAAAAATTCAGTTTCGGTATTTCCTAAATTTGTATTGTTTGAGTCGAAATAGTTAAAAGTGGTGGTAAGAGTAGTTTTTTTAGTTAGATAAAAATCGGCACCAATAGTAGAAAGAAACCCTTTGTTTTTTTTGTTAAATTCGCTATTTTCATTTAAAAAAGCAGAGGTAATTCCGTTTTCAAAATATTCAGTTTCAGATTCAGCGGTTGTAATTGGATTACTGGTGTAGTACGATGTATTTGTAAAAAAATTTATGTATTTAGATTTATGGTTTAAGGTTAATAATCCGCCGTAATAATCTTTATAACCTCCAGAAGCAGTAACAGATGCATTTAAACCTTCATCTTTACCTTTTTTTAGAATTATATTTATAATTCCTGTTGATGTTGCTCTATATTTTGCTCCAGGATTGGCAAGCACTTCTATTTTTTCAATAGATCCTGCTGGTAACGATTTTAAAGCTTCTGCTTTTGTCATTGAAGATGTTCTGCCGTTAATCATAACAGTAACATCACTTAGTCCTCTTAAAGTAATTTCACCGTCAGCATCCACATTAACAGATGGAATATTATTTAATAGTTGTGTTGCGGTACTTCCTGCAGCAGAAAGATCTCTTTCAACATTAAAAACCATTTTGTTAGATTTTAATTCTAGTGCTTTTTTTTCTGATACAACTTCAATTTCATTTAAAAATTCTGTGTCAACTTCTAATTCAATAGTACCAATGTTTAAGCTTTTTGTAACGGTGGTTATATTTAATTTTTTAGATTTATACGATAGAAATTCTACTGTTGCATTATAATTGCCTTCTTTAACATCAATTGAAAAATTTCCGTGAGAATTTGTAATTGCGCCACATTTAATTTTTACAGAATCTTGATCTTTAAAAATTATTGTAGCATCTTCAATTGGTGATTTTGTTTCTGAGTCTATTATTTTTCCAGATATGGTATAAATATTAGTTGTAATCTTTTGACTAAAAAGGAGTATAGGACAAACCAAAAGAAGTAGTATGAATACTTTTTTCATAGTTTAATTAGGGTGTTTATTCAAGCATTTTTGTATCATTAATTATTAATGATAATTTAATCTTTATTCTTGATAAAAATACAAAATATTGTTAATAAACAACTAATTATATGTAAAAAATAACTATTTATTATATAAAGTGAATTTTAGCCTTAAATATTTATATGAAGTAAATGCAAATGGTCTATTAAATCTTTATGATTTTTGTAATGAATTGCATGTAACCCTAAAGATTGTGCAGTTTCATAATTTTGTAAATTATCATCAATAAAAACAGATTTTTCTGGTGTTATATTAAATCTGTCAAACAAAATGTGGTAAATTTTTTCAAATGGTTTTCTGGTTTTTTCTTTTCCTGAAACTACTACACCATCGAAATCATTAAAAAAAGGAAATAATTTTACTGCAATATCCCATTTTTCAGCGCTCCAGTTTGTAAGTGCATAAATTTTATAGTTTTCAGATGCTTTTAATTGTTTAAAAAGAGCCACATTTTCTTCAATAGGTCCTGAAAACATTTCCGTCCAATTTTTATAAAAAAGTTTTATTTCTTTTTCATATTCCGGAAATTCGGCAATTTTTTCTTTTTCACCTTCAGCAATTGTTCTTCCTGCATCTTGTTCCATATTCCAATCAGGTGTACATATAGTATTTAAAAACCATTGTACTTTTTCTTCATCACCATCAAAAAATTTTCTATATAAATATTCAGGTTTCCAATCTACTAAAACACCTCCTAAATCAAAAATTATTGTTGTTATTTTTGGTTCCATTATAATTCGTTTGAAGATTCTTTTTGTCCGTTTTGCATTAAATATGCTTTTATAAAACCATCTAAACCACCATCCATAACAGCATCAACATTACCAGTTTCAAAACCAGTTCTTACATCTTTTACTAATTTATATGGGTGCATTACATAATTTCTTATTTGTGATCCAAATTCAATTCTCATTTTACCAGCTTCTATATCTTCACGTGCTTCGTGCTGCTTTTTTAATTCAATTTCATACAATTGAGATTTTAACATTTGCATTGCTCTATCTCTGTTTTCGTGCTGAGATCTGGTTTCAGAACATGAAATTTGAATTCCAGTTGGTTTATGTGTTAATTGTACCTTTGTTTCAACTTTATTTACATTTTGTCCACCAGCTCCGCTACTTCTTGAGGTTATTATTTCTACATCTGCAGGGTTTATTACAATATCTATGCTATCATCAACTAACGGATATACATATACAGAGGCGAAAGATGTGTGGCGTTTTGCATTGCTATCAAAAGGAGAAATACGTACCAAACGATGCACACCATTTTCACCTTTTAAATATCCAAAAGCAAATTCGCCTTCAATTTCTAAAGTAACGGTTTTAATACCAGCAACATCACCTTCCTGAAAGTTTAATTCTTTTACTTTAAAACCTTGGTTTTGGCTATACATTAAATACATACGCATTAACATTTGTGCCCAATCGCAACTTTCTGTTCCTCCAGCTCCAGCGGTAATTTGTAAAACAGCACTTAAACTATCACCTTCTTCAGAAAGCATATTTTTAAATTCTAAGTTTTCAATAAGTTCAATAGTTTTTTCATATTTAGATTCAACTTCCAATTCAGTAGCTTCATCTTCAGCAAAAAATTCGTATAAAACAGTTACGTCTTCAAAATGTGAACAAGCAGTTTCAAAATCTTCTACCCATTTTTTTTCAATTCGAAGTTTTTTCATTACAATTTCTGCTTCTCTCGGATTGTTCCAAAAATTGGGATTGGCAGTTTTCTCCTCCTCATTAGAAATTTCAATTTTTTTCTTGTCAATTTCAAGGTAAGTTTTTAACTTGCTCAGGCGTTCCTGTAATTTATTTATGTGTTCGTTTGTTATCATTTCCAGTATTAAGAAATACAAAAATAACTTTTCATTTTTAAACTATGCAAATTAATTTAATTAGTGACACTGTTACTAAGCCAACAAAAGGAATGCTTGCTGCAATAATGAGCGCAAAAGTAGGTGACGATGTTTTTAAAACTGATCCTACAGTAAATAAACTTCAAACTAAAATGGCCAAAATGTTTGGTATGGAAGATGCTTTATTTTTTCCATCGGGTACAATGGCCAATCAAACAGCTATAAAATTGCACACACAACCGGGAGATAGAATGTTTTGTGATAAATGGGCGCATGTGTATAATTTTGAAGGTGGCGGACCGGCATTTAATTCTGGTGTAACATCGTGTTTAATTGATGGAGACCGTGGAATGTTTACAGCAAAACAATTAAGTGAAATAATTTCAGGAAACAGATCAGATATTCATTCGCCTTATTCAAGATTGGTTGCTTTAGAAAACACAACAAATAAAGGAGGCGGTGCTTGTTGGGATTTTGAAGAAATATTAAAAATTAAAAAAGTATGTACCACTAATAATTTAGCATTTCATTTGGATGGAGCCAGATTATTTAATGCCTTGGTTGCCAAACAGGAAACGCCAATACAATACGGTGAAGTTTTTGATACTATTTCAATTTGTTTATCTAAAGGATTGGGTGCGCCAGTTGGTTCTGTTTTATTAGGAACCAAAGAGCATATAGAAAAAGCATTAAGAATTAGAAAATTATTTGGTGGAGGAATGCGCCAATCTGGTTTTTTAGCGGCTGCTGGAATTTATGCTTTGGATAATCATGTAGAACGTTTAGCAATTGACCATACTAGAGCAAAAATTATAGGATCGGCACTTCAAAATTGTCAATTGGTAAAAAATGTGGAGCCTATTGAAACAAACATAGTTATTTTTAATGTGATTGATGAAATTAATGAAAATGATTTTATAGAGCGTTTAAATAAAGCAGGAATTTCTTTAATATCTATGGGACAAGGTAAATTAAGAATGGTAACACATTTAGATTTTACCGAAGAAATGCTTGAAATGGTTATAAATACTATTGAACATATTTAATAAAAGGAAAATGAAAAAAATTATAGTTATCAGTATATTTTTAATGTTTTTTACTATTAATAGTAATGCACAATCTGAAATAAATAAAATACTTACAGAAATTTCAACAGCTACTTCAGCAAACAGAATAGAAAAAGATATAAGAACTTTAGTAAATTTTGGAACTCGTCATACGTTATCAGATACGGTTTCAAAAACCAACGGAATTGGAGCTGCCAGAAGATGGGTAAAAAAGGCTTTTGATGAAGTTTCTAAAGATTGTAATAATTGTTTGGAAGTAAGTTATTTGGGTGATTTGGTGGTTGCTGATGGAAGAAGAATAATAAAAGATACCAAAGTGGTAAATGTGTTGGCAATACAAAGAGGCACAAAATACCCAAATAATTACGTAATTATGTCTGGTGATATTGATTCTCGTGTGTCTGATGCAAATAATTTTACTTCAGATTCTCCTGGTGCAAATGATAACGCAACAGGTTTAGCGGGAACTATTGAAGCAGCAAGAGTTTTAAGTAAATATAAATTTCCGGTTTCTATAATTTATGTAGGCCTTTCGGGTGAAGAGCAAGGATTATACGGAGGAAAAATAATGGCAGATTATGCTAAAAAAAATGGTTGGAATATTCTAGCTGTTTTAAATAATGATATGATAGGTAATATTGAAGGAATTGATGGTGTAATAGATAATACTACTTTTAGAGTTTTTAGTGAAGCAATATCAATGGAAACTACGGATAGAGAAAAAGCGGCAATGCGTTTTTATGGAGGAGAAGTAGATGGGCCTTCACGTCAGCTAGCACGTTATATTGATAAATTAACGGATGAATATATGACCAATTTAGATGCAATTATGATTTATAGATTGGATAGATTTGGTAGAGGAGGACATCACAGACCTTTTAATGATGCTGGATTTACGGGAGTTAGAATAATGGAAACACATGAAAATTACAATCGTCAGCATCAAGATTTAAGAACCGAAAATGGTGTAAAATATGGAGATGTTATAGAAAGTGTAAATTTTGAATATGCGGCAAAATTAACAGCTGTAAATTGTTTAACATTGGCCTCTGTTGCTGCAGCTCCATCAGCCCCAGAAAATGTAATGATTGCAGGAGCAGTAGAACCATCAACACGTTTAAAATGGGATACTACTAACGATGATGCTATTATTGGTTATAAAATTTATTGGAGAGATACAACTTCGCCTCAATGGCAGTATAGCAGATTTGTTGGAAATGTTTTTGATTATACCTTAAAAAATATTGTAATTGATAATTATTTATTTGGTGTAGCAAGCGTTGGAAAAAACGGGGCTGAAAGCTTAATTCAGTTTCCAAGAAAACAAATTCCTGCTGGAATGTAATTTTTTATATAGTATACCGACTGAACTAAAAATAATTTAAAATGAAGAAAATTGTATTAGTTCTAATTGTTATGGTATTTGGGTTGTCGGAATCTATAGCGCAATCTACCATTACTAAAAAAAACAAAATGAATAAAAAAATAGAAATTGCAACGGTTGGAAATGGTTGTTTTTGGTGTACAGAAGCCATTTTTCAACGATTAAAAGGAGTAGAGTCTGTTACT
>NZ_JBFHHX010000024.1:0-30931 GCF_041596795.1 Lutibacter sp. | reverse complement strand
TTATTACATTTCATTCCATAAAACCACTCGAAGTGACGTTCAAACCGTCATCCTCAGCTTGACTGGGGATCTCATTATTTGAAGCTATAAAGTAATAGCTCTCGAATCACGTCCGAGATGATTTTTTCCCCTCTTGAGAGGGGTTAGGGGTGTGTTTGAAATACCGTCATCCTGAGTTTGACTGGGTATCTCATTATTTGAGGTTACTAAAGTAATAGCTCTCGAATCACGTCCGAGATGAGGTTCAATTGTCAATTCGAGCGCAGTCGAGAATCTACAACAAAGGTTTTCCCCCTCTTAAGAAAGGTTAGGAGAATATTTTTAAATACCGTCAGTTCGAGTACCGGAGAGCAACGAAGGTGTATCGAGAACAGATCCACAATACTTCTCGATATAATTTTATTACATTTCATTCCATAAAACCACTCGAAGTGACGTTCAAACCGTCATCCTGAGTTTGACTGGGGATCTCATTATTTGAGGTTACTAAAGTAATAGCTCTCGAATCACGTCCGAGATGAGGTTCAATTGTCAATTCGAGCGCAGTCGAGAATCAGCAACAAAGGTTTTTCCCCTCTTAAGAAAGGTTAGGCGAATGTTTTTAAAATACCGTCAGTTCGAGTATCGAAGTGCAACGAAGGTGTATCGAGAACAGATACGCAATACTTCTCGATACAATTTTATTACATTTCATTTCATAAAACCACTCGAAGTGACGTTCAAACCGTCATCCTCAGCTTGACTGGGGATCTCATTATTTGAAGCTACTAAAGTAACATATCTCGAATCACCTCCAAGTTAACAGTTTATTTGTCAATTCGAGCGCAGTCGAGAATCTGCAACAAAGGTTTTTTCCCCTCTTGAGAAAGGTTAGGCGAATGTTTTTAAGATACCGTCAGTTCGAGTACCGGAGAGCAACGGAGGTGTATCGAGAACAGTTACGCAATACTTCTCGATACAATTTTATTACATTTTATTCCATAAAACCACTCGAAGTGACGTTCAAACCGTCATCCTCAGCTCGACTGGGGATCTCATTATTTGAAGCTACTAAAGCAATAGCTCTCGAATCACCTCCGAGATGATTTTTTCCCCTCTTGAGAGGGGTTAGGGGTGTGTAAAAAACAGATATTATATTACCTCCAAGTTAACAGTTCAATTGTCAATTCGAGCGCAGTCGAGAATCTACCACTAGTTTACTTAAATTTATAGTCATTAACTCCATAGAATCTTCAATTTCCCAATTTGGTTGGGTATCTTTTAAACACAATTTCAATTTAATTTTACAGTTATAGTCTATTAAACTATATTTACATCAAATTTAAAAAGAACAGCATTTAGAATTTCATTCAATGAATAAGGAAACCCTTGGAAATGATGAATGGTTATTTGAAATAACCCCCAAAAATAAATTATTCAGCCTAAATTTAAAGGAGGTTTGGCAATATCGCGATTTACTATTTTTATTTGTAAAAAGAGATGTAGTAACCGTTTATAAACAAACTATATTAGGTCCGTTATGGTATTTAATTCAACCATTATTTACATCCGTAATTTTTACTATAATATTTAACAATGTGGCTGGTATTGATACAGGTTCAGTACCTCCATTTTTATTCAATTTGGCAGGAGTAACTACTTGGAATTATTTTAAAGAATGTTTAACCGCTACATCAGACACTTTTAAAGCCAATGCAGGCTTGTTTGGAAAAGTATATTTTCCACGTATGATTATGCCGTTATCCATTGTGGTATCTAATTTAATTAAATTTGGTATTCAACTAAGTGTATTTATTGGATTTTATATATTTTATGTCATTAAAGGGATGCCAATTGTACCGAATACATTATTAATTGCCTATCCTTTATTAATAATTATTATGGCCATGTTAGGATTAGGATTGGGGATGATTATTTCATCAATGGTTACAAAATATAGAGATTTAACCTTTTTAGTAAGTTTTGGTGTGCAATTGTTAATGTATATTTCGGCTGTAATGTATCCTATGTCATTGGTAAAAGAAAAACTAGCTACCTATTCGTGGGTAGTAGAATTTAATCCAATGGCACATATCATTGAAACTTCGCGTTATATGTTGTTAAATGATGGAAGTTTGTCATGGAATGGTATTGGTTATTCGGTAGCTTGCACCGTTGTTATTTTTTTAATAGGTGTGGTTATCTTTAATAGAACAGAAAAAAGTTTTATTGATACGGTGTAAAAGGATTGAGAAGTGAGAAGACGTCTCACTTAAAACCGTCTCACTAATAACAAGTGAATAAAATGAATGAAGTTATACTAAAAATAGAAAACCTAAGCAAACAGTACCGGTTGGGTACGGTAGGTACAGGTACTTTAAGTCACGATTTAAACCGTTGGTGGCATAAAGTTCGTGGAAAAGAAGATCCGTTTTTAAAAATTGGGGATGTAAATGACCGCTCAACCAAAGGAGCATCAGATTATGTATGGGCTTTGAAAGACATTAATTTTGAAGTGCAAAAAGGCGAGGTATTGGGTATTATTGGGAAAAATGGCGCAGGAAAATCTACTTTACTAAAAATTCTTTCAAAAGTAACAGGCCCAACTACCGGAAGCATTAAAAGTAAAGGACGTATTGCTAGTTTGTTAGAAGTAGGTACAGGATTTCATCCGGAACTTACAGGTAGGGAAAACATTTATTTAAATGGTGCAATTTTAGGTATGAACAAAGCCGAAATTAACGCTAAAATTGATGAAATTGTGGCTTTTTCGGGTTGCGAACGTTATATTGACACACCTGTAAAGCGCTATAGCAGCGGTATGACGGTGCGTTTAGCTTTTTCTGTGGCCGCACATTTAGAACCGGATATTTTGGTGATAGATGAAGTATTGGCAGTTGGTGATGCTGAATTTCAAAAAAAAGCCATTGGTAAAATGCAAGACATAAGCAAAGGCGAGGGGCGTACCGTGTTGTTTGTGAGTCACGATATGGCTGCAATACAGAATTTGTGCACCGAATTATTAGTTTTAGAAAATGGAAAATCTATCTATCAAGGAAAGGTTGTAGAAGGTATTGACTTGTACTTAAAAGGGAATAGAAGTATAGATAATAAAAGCTTACTTAAAATAAAAAATCGTGTAGGTGATAAAACATCTTTATTTAAAAGTGTTTCTTTTTCAAGTGAGTATAAAGGGAAAATGTATTCAAAAACTGATAAAATATACTCAGGAAGTAAGGTGTATATAGATATAGAATTAAAAAATATATTAACAACAAAAAGAGCTATTTATATAGCTATGGATTTCGTAGATTCAAGAAATATTCCTGTAATGAATATTAGTAATGAATTTACAAAAAAACCTCTCTATTCAAAAGGTGAATTTTCTACTATAAGATTTGAAATACCAGATTTTAATTTAAGAGCTATGGAGTATTTAATATCATTATGGGGTGGAGAAGTAGGAACTGCTGGTTTTGATTATTTACAGAATGAAGTGAAAATTGAAGTGATTGAAACTGATTTTTTTGGAACAGGATCTATACCAAGAGCTAAACAACATGGTTATTTTTTATTACATAATAATTGTGAGAATATATAAAACTATTTCAAATATAGATAATAGAGGTTTTAATCTACAATTGTTAAATCTAAATTTGAACTAATGAAAGACTATTTAATTCTGTATAGAATCTATTTTGATTCTTTAACAAAGCAATTAAAAAAAAAGATAATTTTAATTTCTCTAAAATTATTAATGTTAAAAATAGATAAATTAAATATACTAAGATGTTGCTTAGATGTATTTAGACAATAATATGAGGCGTGGTTTATAGAAAAGGATTTTACTAAAATTATGGAAGTTAAAAAAAATATTTTATTTATATGCTGGTCTATAAACTTAGAAAAAGGGATAGGAACATTTTTTTGGGAACAGGCAGGAATTTTAACTGATAATTATAACGTAAAAATATGTGTATTTAAGAGAATTTTAATAGGAAGAAAAAAATATTATTTTGGAAATAATAAAATAACATATTCAAAAGAATTTACACCTAATAATATTGAATTGGTCACTTTCCAATATCCACATGTCGAAAAATTTTCAAAATCTAGAAATTTAGAAATTTATAATGATTTTGTGACACGTTCTTTCAATGATGTTTATGAAAATATAGATTTAATTCATGCTCAATGTGTTTTTAATGCAGGTATTGAAGCATTTTTTATTTACAATAAATTTAAAATACCGTTTGTTCTTACAGAACACAATCAGTTTAGTTTAAGACATAAAAGTATAGAACAACAACAATTAATCCAGGAGGTTTTGGAAAAAAGTAAAGAAATATTGGTTGTAAGTGATGATAAAGCCAAGCAATTTATAGCAAATGGATTTTTTTATGATTTTTTAAATGTGGGTAATTTAGTAAATTCAACGCTTTTCAATTCAACTGAAAGAATAAAAAAAGGAGATGTGTTTAATTTAATTACAATAGGGGCGCACCATCCAATAAAAAATCAAAGTTTTATTTTAAACGCATTAAAAATTGTGGATGATAAAATTTCACATCAAATTGTATTTACTTGGATAGGCTTCTCTGGATGGGGAGTAGATAAAAGAAATGAAGTTGAAGAATTAATTAGCACTTATAATTTTAAAAATATAGTTGTTGATTTAGAACCTAAATTAAATAGAGAACAGGTTTCAATTAAATTGAAACAAGCAGATCTTTTTTTATTTAGTAGTTTAAGTGAAGGTATGCCTGTTTCTGTTTTAGAAGCATTAGCATGTGGGGTTCCTGTTTGTTCCACAAATTGTGGTGGTGTTGATGAAGTAATTAATAAAAATAACGGATTAATTGTTAAAATAAATGCCTATCAATGTATGGCGGATTATATTGTGAAGGCAATTAATAAAGATATTGAGTTTGACAACAAAATAATTTCAGAAGAATTATTAAGTAATTTTGGAGAAGAGCCTTTTAAAGAGAGAATTGAAAGAATTTATAATAATGTATTAAAACCAAAATTTAATTAAGACAATTTTATGAAAGTTACGGTTTGTATGATTAATTATAATCAAGAAAAATTTATTAAAGAAGCCATTGAAAGTGTTTTAAAGCAAGAATGCGAGTATAATTTAGAATTAATAATTTCTGATGATTGCTCATCTGATAATTCGAAGAGCATTGTAAAGAGTATAATAAAATATCACCCCAAAGGAAATCTAATAACACTTGTTGAAAGAGGAAAAAACTTGGGTATGACTTCTAATTTTTTTGAAACATTTAAATTGTGTAAAGGTGATTTTATAGCACTTTGTGATAGTGATGATTTTTGGAGAGACAAATATAAATTACAAAAACAAATAGATTTTTTAGATAAAAATAAAGATTATGTAGTAAGTTTTCATGATGTAACTTTATTTGATGAAAATAGTAAAAAGATTAACAGGGGCTATATAATAAACAAAGTTAAAAGAGATTATATTAGTATTGAATTAGCATGTGGTGCGTTTTTAATGCCTGTAACTATGTGTTTTAGAAATGTAATTACAGAAATACCTGAAGAAGCATATAAAGTAACGAATTGGGATGTGTTTTTAATTAGTATGTTAGGTGGGTTTGGAAAGGCAAAGTTTATGAATGATATTATACCTGCTGGTTATAGATTGCATCAAAACAATGTAAGTGGTACACTTACTGAAGTAAATAAGGACTATCAGAGAAAAGTTACCTTTTATTATCTTTTTAAGTATTATAATAGAATTAAGAAAACTAACATTGCTTATAATTACTTCTTAAAATATAATCGATCAATTAAAGAATTAATAAAACATAATTTACAACATAAAAATAGACTAGAATTTTTAAAATTATATTTTAGTTATTTAGATAGTTGTATTAAACATGGTTATTTTAAAAGGATAGCATATATTACCAAAGATGTATTAAAATTTGTAATGAAAAAGTATGAATAAACCTTTAATATCAATAATTTTGCCAGTTTATAATGGTGAACAATTTTTAGAAAAAGCAATCGAAAGTTGTTTAAGTCAAATTTATAATGCAATAGAATTAATAATTGTAAATGATTGCTCATCGGATAATACATTAGAAATTGCAGAACGATTAGCGAAGGCTGATGAACGTATTAAAATTATAAATAATACTGTAAATAAAAAACTACCAGAGAGTCTAAATATTGGTCATAAACAAGCTAAAGGAAATTATATTACTTGGACATCTGATGATAACCTATTAAAAACAAATTGTTTACAGGAACTACTTAATGCAATTATAGAGCAAAATGCAGATGTTGTATACGCAAATAATGATGTGATAGATGAGAATGGAATTGTAAAAAGAGAAAACATAAATGGACCAATTGAACATGTTTTATTTGGAAACAAAATAGGAGCTTGTTTTTTGTATAAAAAAGAAGTTTTTAATGCATTAGACGGTTACAATACTTCTTTATATTTATTAGAAGATTATGATTTTTGGTTACGATGTGTTGAGCAATTCAGAGTTAGTGCTGTTAAAAATAATTTGTATCAATATAGAATTCACTCAAATAGTTTAACCTCTTCTATTTCAAATTCAAAGCATAATAAAAATAAACATAGTTTAGGTATAAAACAAATGTTTAATATAATTGGCGAAAAATACAATTGGAATTCCTTAACGTTATCATTATTGATTGCAAGCAGATTGAATTATCAAATAGATATTGATAAGTATCTGAAGAATATGTTATCAATAGAACAGGATGTTGTTAAATTTGGATATGGTTTTGATAAAGATTTGGTTTTAATCGGACTAAAAAAATGTATACGTAAGCAATTGTTTGTTAATAGTTCAAATTATTCAATTAGAACAGTACTTAAAGTTTTAATTTATGATAAGTCATTGTTATTTCATAAGAGCTTTAGTAGAAAAACGACTGTAAACTTTATATTGAAATCTCTTTTTAAATTATGAATTTACTGTTACAATAATTATGGTTATAAGGAATATAGTACACTTTATTATTGAAACATTGACATCTATTAAAAATCAAATTTATGGATTTTAACAAAATTGCAATAATCACTACTGTTTCAAATGTTTCATTATATAAACAAACAATACAGTTTTTTCCTAAGGAATACAAAATATATGCTATTGATGGAAGTAATGGGTTATTTGGCTTACAAAGTTTTTTCTTTTTTTTTAAAAAATTAAAAAATAAAAATTTCAAATGGTTAGTTCATATTGATGAGGACGTATTATTTGTAAAACCAACAGAAATAGTTCATTTAATAAAGCAATTAGAAAATGAAAATATTGATGTTTGCGGTATACGGGATGGAGGTGTTTTATCTTGGAGAGATAAAAATCCATATTTAATGAATCCTTTTTTTTGTATACTTAATATTGAGAGAATTTTTGAAAAATTTAATAAATTGGAGATATTGAAAAATCAATATCTCATTCCAGAAGAATTTAAGGATGATTTATCAAAACTTAAGTATGGATATGATACAAATTCATTATTTGAGCATTATTATTGTTTTTTCTTATGGTTAAGAAGAAATAATTATAAATTTAAATTTTTAAAGGTAAAAGAAGCGGGTTTTTTAAATGATTTGGAAACTACTGAAGTTTATAGTCTAGATAATAAATTGTTGCTTTATCATACATGGTATGCAAGAACCTATAATAAAAACGACGATCATACTACTCGAATTAATAATGTAATTAAATTAGGAATTTTTCCTGATAAATATCTATTTAAGCGAGTAAAATGGTTAACGAATTACTCTTTTACATTTAATAAAATGTTATGGAAATTTATTAATAGATTTATAAATATTTTCAAATGAATCCTACTGTTACAATCATTATGGCTACCTACAACAGAGCGTATTTTATTGTAGAAACATTACAATCAATTCAAAAGCAAACCTATTTGAATTGGGAGTGTTTAATTGTTGATGATGGGGGAACTGACAATACAAGAGAAGTAATAAGTTCGATTTTAGAAAAAGATAATAGATTTCAATATTTAAAAAGACCAACCACTTATAAAAAAGGTTTACCTGGCTGTCGTAATTACGGATTGGATTTAGCGAAAGGAACTTATATCATTTTTTTTGATGATGATGATATTGTACATCCTCAAAATTTAGAAATATGTGTAAATGAATTAAATAATAATCAGTACAGTTTTTGTAGATACATTAGAGAAGTATTTTTTGAGAAATTTGATTATAATTATAATTTAACGAAAGAATATAAATCAAATATTATATCTATACATGATTTAGAGAAAGTTTTAAAAAACGAGATTCCATTGAATTCTTGTTCGGTAATGTGGCGAAAGGAACTATTTTTAAAAGATAGATTTGTTGAAAATTTAATGTATGCCGAAGAATGGGAGTTGTATTTAAGGTTACTTTCCAATAATATTAAAGGGATAACAATTGATAAATGCCTTTTTTATGGTAGAAAACACTCAAAATCAAATACAGGGGAATATTATTTAGGTAACCCTATCAGAATAAATTCAAAAAAAGAAGCAATAAAATTAGTTGTTAAAAATTTGAAAACTAAAAATTTGCTAACAGAAAGTATACTAAAACATTTAATTGGTTTTGCTATTTCGTTTAGAGATACTCAACTATTTAAAGATATTGTTGAAATTTCAAAAATCACATTTAAAAAAAGAGTATTTTTAACATTTAAATTTTATAGGTATCCTTTTTGGAAATTTTATAAAAAACTAGAAAAATAGACGAATGAATATTTTGCTTTGTTTTGGAACACGTCCAGAAGCTATTAAAATGGCTCCACTTTATGTTGAATTAAAGCAATACTTTCATGTAAAAGTATGTGTTACTGCGCAACATAGAGAGTTGTTAGATCAAGTTTTACAATTTTTTGAAATTACCCCAGACTATGATTTGAATTTGATGAAGAAAAATCAGTCGTTAAATGGCTTGTTTGCTAGTATATTAGAAAGTATGGATACGATTTTAGGTACTGATTCTTTTGATTTGGTGCTAGTACACGGAGATACAACAACTTCATGTGCTGTTGGTTTAGCAGCTTTTCATAAACGAATTAAAGTGGGGCATATTGAAGCTGGATTGCGTACCTATAATAAACAATCACCGTTTCCGGAAGAATTGAACAGACAATTAACAAGTAAGATTGCCGATTTTCATTTTGCACCTACGCAACAAGCATATGATAATTTAAAACGAGAAGGGGTTGACATTCATAATATTGTTATAAGTGGTAATACAGTAATTGATGCTTTAAAATTGACAAAACTAAAATTGGAAAATGGATTTGAAAACGAGAAGATAAATCAGTTAAAAAGCACTTTAAATTTTAGTAATAAGATAATTTTAGTTACAGGGCATCGGCGAGAAAGTTTTGGACAAGGATTTGAAAATATTTGCAATGCTTTGTTAGCTATTTCAAAACAAAACGATGTTGAAATTGTGTATCCAGTTCATTTAAACCCAAACGTACAAGATACCGTATTTAAAATGCTTTCAAATATAAATAATATACATTTAATTGAACCATTAGATTACCCAACATTTGTTTGGTTAATGAGTATAGCCAGTTTAATTATATCCGATTCAGGAGGTGTTCAAGAAGAAGCACCAACATTTAAAGTTCCTGTGTTGGTAACAAGAGAGACTACTGAACGAGAAGAAGGTATTCAGGAAGGTTTTTCGGTTTTGGTTGGAACTAACACAAAAAATATAGTAAACATAGCGATGGAATTTTTAAATAATCCTGTTGATTATAAAAATAAAGTGAATCCTTATGGCGATGGAAACGCTCATAAAGTAATAAGTAAAACTATAAATGATTTTTTCAATGTTACCTAAGTCATTTTTGTTAATAGTAATTATACACATTCCTATATCGTCATTAAAAACCAATTGTTGAGGAGATTATTTAAATATGAAATAGGTCAGAATGTAAAAATTATTAAATCTATTATTAATTGTAAATCCGTAAAAATAGGTAATAATGTATATAATAGCTGATAGAAATGTTTTTTTCCTGCGAAAAAATAACTATTGGTAATAATACGAATATTCATTCTGGCAATTCTTTTATAGGAAACTCAAATTTTAGAATAGGAAAGGATTTAAGAATCATAAATAATCATCATTTTGATTTATGTAAAGATATAAATATAGGAGATAGAACTTGGATTCCTGGAAATGGCTCTCAGTTTTGGACACACGGATCATTAGATGCAAATTGAATAAAAAAGATTTATCTATTAATATAGGGAATGATTTATATATTGGTTCTTCTGTTAATTTTGTAATAGGAGTGAAAATTAATTCTTTTAATTTGATTGGTTTAGAAAGTTTTGTGTCAGGACCGTTTTTAGAAAATGAAACAGTTATTTTAGGAAATCCTGCGCAAGTGGTAAAAGGGATGTTGATTGGAGAATAAATTGGTAATATGACAAAAAAAATTCTTATTATATTAGATTCAATAGACGTAAACGATAGCAGTGGCTCTAAGGCTAATGTAGCTTTAATTCAAAATTTACAAGCTTTAGGCTATCGGTTAAAAGTAGTGCATTATACATTAAAAGAGATACAATTAAATGGGGTAGAATGTGTGGCTATTTCTGAAAGAAAGTTCAATTTAATGTATTTTTTAAGTCGAACTCAACGTGTTTTAACTCGTTTAACAAAAATTAATATAAATCCATTTATTGAAGGACTCATTGGCTTTTCATTTACATTTTTAAATGATACAAAAAGTATAAAAAAAGCAATACTAAAGGAAAGGGGTTTTCAGCCAGACTTGTTATTAACCCTAAGCAAGGGGGGAAGTTTTAGACCTCATTATGCAGTATTACAAATTTCAGAACTACACAATAAATGGATGGCATATGTACACGACCCCTATCCATTTCATTGTTATCCAAGACCTTATGATTGGGTAGAGAAGGGAGCTAAATTTAAAGAAGATTTTTTTAGACAAGTATCTGAAAAAGCAATGCATTCTGCATTTCCGAGTCTATTGTTGCAAAATTGGATGGGGAGTTATTTTTCTAAATTTTTGGAGACAGGTATAGTAATTCCACATCAAAATTTAGAGGTATCCACTAAAGAAAATATATATTTACCAGTTTTTTTTGAAAAAGAAAAGTTTAATTTATTTCATGCAGGTAATTTAATGAACACAAGACCTCCATTATTTTTGCTAAAAGCATATAAACAATTTTTAGAGGAAGTCCCTGAAGCAAAAAAAATATCAAAATTATATTTAATAGGTAATGTAGATTTTTATAAAGATAAAATTATTGAAATTCAAAATGATGTACCTCAAATATATTGTAGTTTTAAGCAGTTACCGTACAATTTAGTTTCAGAGATGCAAAAAAATAGTACTGTGAATTTTATTATAGAATCAAAAGCATCTATTAGTCCCTTTTTACCTGGTAAATTTCCACATTGTGTAGCTGCAAATAAACCAATAGTTTTATTATCGCCATATTATAGTGAAGTAAAGCGATTATTAGGTAAAGAATACCCATATATTTCAGAAGTGGATGATGTTGATAGAATTCAGAAAATAATATTAAAATTATATAAAGAATGGATTAAAGTCAAAGATATGAGGTTAAATCGACCTGATTTGGAAGAGTATATAAGCATTAATCATTTAGGAAATATTTTTAATAAATATGTGTTTAAAAATGAATAATCCTTTAATTTCAATAATTATTCCTGTTTTTAATTCATCAAGTCATTTGTTTGAAACATTGCAAAGTATTGAAAAACAATTGTACAGTAATTGGGAGTGTATTGTTGTTGATGATGGTTCAAGTGATAATAGTATTGATATATTGGTTTCTTTTGTTGAAAAGGACAAAAGATTTAAACTTTTTAGAAGACCGGTAGCTTTGAAAAAAGGAGCTAATAGTTGTCGCAACTTCGGATTTGAACAAAGTATTGGTGAATTTGTAAATTGGTTTGATAGCGATGATATTATGCTAGAAAATTTTTTAAGTGAAAAAGTAAAATCTATAAATGAAAATTTAAATTTAATTATAACATCAGGATATTCAAGTAGTTTTGATTTAAAATCGTGTAAACCAATTGATTTATTCTTATCAAATAATATTTATAAGCAATTTGCTCTTGGAAAATTACGAATTCTTACCCCATCAGTTTTATTCAGAAGAAGCTATCTTGAAAATAAATTGTTATTTTTAGATTGGATAAAAAGAGGGCAAGAATCAGAGTTTTTCTTACGTTTGTTTTATCAAGTTGATGTTTCTAATTTTATTATTTTAAATAAACATTTATTTTTATACAGGTCTCATAATGACTCAATCAGTTCTAAAAATAAGAATTATAATGTAGATTTTAAAGAATCTGAATTATACATTGTTAAACAAAATTTTGAAAGAGCCAATAAATTAAACGATAAGGAATTATTAAAAAGTTCTTTTAGACTGTTACTAAATCTACTTAAATTAGCAATAGTAAATTGTGATAACAAAAATAATGAAGACACTTACTTATATTTAAACACTAATCTAGTAGAAAAAAATAGATTTTTTATTTTAATTTTAAAATTGATTATTATAACATCAAAACATATTGATATTTCATTTTTAAAATGGGATAAATTTTTAAAAAAATATCCAATTAACTTTTAAATAGACAAAATGAAAAAAAAGCCTACATATTTTGGGAGAAAGGTATTTGCATCAGAAATGTTGGGTAAATATTTTTCTCAAGTCCCGAATAATGTTATTAGCGATATTGGTGCTGGATATGGTAATATGAAAGCTCCAATAGAAGAGTTAGGAGCCATTTGGCAACCTTTTGATTATTACAAAAAAATGGATTTTTCTGTGATTTGGGATTTAAACAATCCATGCTCAGTTGGTTTTGAAAAGCCTGGAGTAGTTTTATTTTTGGAAGTATTAGAACATTTAGCAAATCCTTTATTAGGTATTCAACATATTGCTGAACATATGGAAAAAGATGGAATACTCATTTTAACAACTCCAAACCCGCAATCGAGTAAAAATAGATTGAATTTATTATTGAAAGGTTCATTGTATGCATTTCAAGAGAAACATTTAAAAGAACATCATGTTTTTACACCTTGGGAGCATATTGTTAAATTTTATTTAGAGTCATCAGGTTTTGAAATTTTGGAATACGCCATAGTAGACACGGCTTACATAAACAAAAAACCATCTACGGTAAAGGGTTTTATCAAATATTATATCGAACGTTTTATTGAGTACAAATATCCTAAATCAAAAGGAATGAGTTATGGAATAGTTGCACGAAAAAAATAAACATGAAAACATTAATAATCGCTGAAATAGCACAAGCTCATGAGGGAGATATCGACTTTGCACATAGGTATATAGATGCGCTCGCTTCTACAGGTGTTGATGTAATAAAATTTCAAACCCATATTGCTGCTGCTGAAAGCAGTTTGTATGAACCTTTTAGAGTTAAAATGGCAACTGATGATAAAACACGGTTTGACTATTGGAAGCGTATGGAATTTACCTTAGACCAATGGAAGGAGTTAAAACAGCATTGCAATAAAGTTGGATTGGAATTTATGAGTTCACCTTTTAGCAATGCAGCAGTTGATTTGTTAGAAGAGGTAGGTGTAAAGCGCTATAAAGTGGGGTCAGGCGAAGTTTCCAATTTTGTACTGCTTGAAAAATTAGTGCAAACTAAAAAGCCAATTATTATTTCTTCAGGGATGAGCTCCTATGATGAATTGGACAAAACCGTAGAGTTTTTAAAAAAGAAAAAGGCTAATTATTCCATATTACAATGTACTACTTCTTATCCTGCAAGTCCAGAACAATGGGGGTTAAATGTTATAAGTGAGTTAAAACAGCGCTATCAAGTACCTGTTGGATTTTCAGATCATTCATCATCTATTGAAGCGTGTATTGCCGCCGTTGCGTTAGGTGCTGAAATTATTGAGTTTCATGCTGTTTTTGATAAAAATTCAACTGGACCAGATGCAAAGTCGTCATTGACTATGAATGAAATTTCACAATTGGTAAAAGCTGTTCGTGCTATTGAAATGGCTAAAAATAATCCAATAGATAAAACCGACAATTCAACTTTTACAGATTTAAAGCAAATTTTTGAAAAATCATTGGCTGTTAATAAAGATTTAAAAGAAGGTCACATACTTACTTTTGATGATTTGGAAACCAAAAAACCCAAAGGGTATGGTATGGATGCTTCCAAATTTGAACTTATAATTGGTAAAAAACTAAAAAGGGATTTAATGCAGTGGGATTTTTTGAATGAAGGGGACGTGTCTTCGACAGGCTCAGACTGACAATGACAGCCTTCAACAGCCTTCGACAGGCTCAGTCTGACAAAGCCTATTAGGAGTTGGTCTGTTACACTGAGCTTGTCACACTGAGCTTGTCGAAGTGTGCCTGTTAAATAGTTATTACTATATTTGTAATTAAATAAACTAAAATTGCTATGAAACAATACTATGTGTACATTTTAAAATGTGCAGATAATTCCTATTATACAGGAGTTACAAATTCCTTATAAAGAAGAATATATGAACATAATTATGGGAGAAGCGAAAAGGTTTATACTTATTATAGACGTCCGGTAGATTTAGTTTGGTATTAATCGTTTACCGATATTGAAGAAGCTATTGCTATTGAAAAAAGGATAAAAGGATGGAGCAGAAGGAAGAAGGAGGCTTTAATTAATGATGATTGGGAAAAAATTGTGGAGTATTCAAGAAATTATACGCAGTATGGTAGGTCTTCGACAGGCTCAGACTGACTTCGACGGGCTCAGACTGTCTTCGACAAGCTCAGTCTGACTAGTGCATAAAAAAAGCTTATTAGAAGTTGGCCTGTCACACTGAGCTTGTCTAATTTGTTGAAATGTTTTAATGAAGTTAGGCAGTCACACTGAGCCTGTCTAATTTGTTGAAATGTTTTTATGAAGTTAGCCTGTCACGCTGAGCTTGTCGAAGTGTGCCTATTGAAGTACCATAAATGTATACACATTTTTATTTTTAACTTTATTCTGTTAACAAATAAACCCATATAATTTTTCCCTCTTCCTTAAAATTATATACTTTTAAAATCTGATATAAATTTTATCATGAATAAAAGAAAAATAGCCGTAGTAATAACCGCTCGACCTTCCTATAGCAGGATAAAAGCGGTATTAACAGCACTTAAAAATCATCAAAAAATAGAATTGCAATTAGTGGTTGCAGCTTCAGCGCTGTTAGATAGATATGGTTCTGCAGTAAATTATATTGAAAAAGATGGATTTACAATAGCAGCACGTGTGTTTAATGTGTTGGAAGGTGAAAATTTAACGGCAGCAGCTAAAACAACTGGCATTGGAATTTTGGAATTATCAACGGTATTTGATAATTTAAAACCAGATATTGTTGTAACAATTGCCGATAGGTTTGAAACTATGGCAACTGCTATTGCAGCGTCTTATATGAATATTCCTTTAGCACATATTCAAGGAGGAGAAGTTACTGGGAATATAGATGAAAAAGTGAGACATGCCATTACAAAATTAGCAGACTATCATTTTGTAGCTTCAAAAGAGGCTAAAGACCGTGTTATAAAGTTAGGTGAAAATCCTGAAATGGTATTCAATACAGGTTGTCCATCCATTGATATTGCACATGAAGTTACCCAATTGCCAAACTTACAATTTGATCCCTATAAAAAATATGGAGGCGTTGGAGCAAAACCAGCTATAAACAATGGGTATATTGTGGTTATGCAGCATCCGGTAACTACTGAATACAAAGATTCACGAAAACATATTGAAGTAACATTAAATGCCATAAATCAATTAAAGTTACCAACACTTTGGTTTTGGCCAAACGTAGATGCAGGTTCCGATGGAACCTCTACAGGAATTCGTTCGTTTAGAGAGCAACACCCATTAGATCACGTTCATTTTTTTAAAAATATGGAAGGATTTGATTTTTTAAATTTGTTACAACATAGCCAGTGTTTAATCGGAAATTCGAGTGTTGGCATTAGAGAATGTGCTTATTTAGGGGTGCCAGTTGTAAATATTGGTTCACGACAGCACAATAGGCAGCAAGGTGGTAATGTTACAAATGTTGATTATAGTAAATCTGAGATTGAAATAGCCATTAAATCGGCTTTAATAAATGGAAAATATAAACCGTCTTCAATTTATGGAGAAGGAAATTCAGGTGAAAAAATAGCCAATTTATTAGAAAGTTTACCTTTAAAATTTCATAAAACAATTACGTATTAATGAGAGTTTTAGGAATTATACCAGCAAGAGGAGGTTCTAAAGGAGTCCATCGAAAAAATATAAAAGTGTTGGATGGATTACCGTTATTGGCATATTCTATTCAAGCGGCAAAAGAAAGCAAATTATTATCACATGTTGTTGTTGCTTCAGAAGATGATGAAATTTTAGCAATAGCAAAATCTTTTAACTGTCCTGTCTTCAAAAGAAGTGAAAGTAATTCATTAGATCAATCTCCTATTACAGATGTGGTTAAAGAAGTGATCAATAATATAAATGATAATTACGATGTGATTTTATTATTACAGCCGACAGCACCCATAAGATCTGGAAATGATATTGACAATGTAATTAAGTTATTTGAAAAAGATTCAGCATTAAATAATGTAATATCTGTAGTACAGTTGCAAGATATCCATCCTGCTCGAATGTATACACTTAATAACAGCAATGAAATGATTCCATTAGCAAAGGAAAATGAAACAAAAAGAAGGCAAGATTTAGAAAAAGTGTATTTACGAAACGGAAGTATTTATGCTGTAACAACTTCCTATTTTTTAAAAACAGGTCTATTGATGGGGTCTCCGAAAAAAGCGTATGTTATGCCGGAATCTCATTGGTTGAACATAGATACGGAACGAGATTTTTTGTTGGCTGAGAATTTGGTTAAAATGTGGAAAGATGGAAGATTATAAAGTTAATTCTAAAATATTAAGAGCATGTATATCAGGAATCGATTCATTAGCAAGTGAGGCAGAGCTAAACCTTAAAAGTGTTGCAAAGGTAAAGTATGTGCATCTTTCTACAGAACAAGAATTAGTTGATTGTTTAAAAGAATGTGATATTTTTTGGTTTCGTTTGAATCATCAATTAACTCGAAAAATATTAGAACATTCAAATGTATCTTTTATTGTGTGTGCGGTTACTGGCTTAGATCATATTGATATTGAAGCTTGTAAGGAATTTAATATTAAAATTATTAGTTTAAAAAATGAATTTTCTTTTTTAAATGAAGTTAGGGCGACCGCAGAACATACTTTAGCATTAATGCTATTATTATCTCGAAAACTAAAAAGGGTATTTACCCATGTTGAAGAAGGAAATTGGGATAGGACCTTATTTAAAGGAACTGAATTATATAAAAAGAAAATAGGAATTTTAGGAATGGGTAGGTTGGGTAAAATTGTAGCGGAATATTGTGCAGTTTTTGGTGCCTCAGTTTATTTTTACGATACGAATAGATCTTTAAGTGAAGTTCCAAAATCATATATATGTTGTGATTCAATAGAATCCTTATGTTCAGAAGTGGATATATTGAGTATCCATATTCCATACAATTTGAAAAATCATTTTTTGATAAATAGAGCAATTCTCGATAAGTGTAAACCTGAAATTCTTATCTTAAATACATCAAGAGGAGGAATCGTGGATGAACAAGCTATAGCTTTAAATATAGAAAATAAAAAAATAGGAGGCTATGCCACGGATGTTTTATTTGGCGAGCCTATTATTAAAAATCATGTTTTGGTTAAATTAGCGAAGACTCATGAAAATGTTATTATTACTCCTCATATTGGTGGAAATACATTTGAATCTGTTGAGAAGACTGAAAATTTTGTTGCTCAAAAATTGCTAAAACTAATTAAAAATTAACATGAAAATAGGAGTTGTAATTGCGGATGGAGTAGGTTATCGAAACTTTATTTTGAGTGACTTTATAAAAGAATTGAAATCTAATGAGAATGAAATTATTATTTATTCAGGTTTAATAAAAGATGTTTATGAAAAAGAATTACTGAATGGGATTTCATTTAGGGAATTAGAAATTTATAAGGAATCGAAAATAAGTTGGGTACTGAGAAAATTAAAAGAAGTTGCTCATTTACAATTACATAAAAAATCATTTGGAATTCAAACGAGTTTGAAAAATGGATATCCTAAAAATGGAACTAGTTTAAAAGCCAAACTTATAAAGGTTATTTACAAAGTAACTACCTATTTAAATAATGAATTTTGGATACGTGGTTTTGAAAAATTACAATATTATTCCTTTAAATATAGTCTTATAGTGAAAAAATATAAGCGATATCTAAGTGAGGATTCACCTGATTTTATTTTTTTTACACATCAGCGTCCTTATAATTTAGCACCTTTATTAGGAGCTGCTAAGGGTTGTAAAATTAAAACTGGGACATTTATTTTTAGTTGGGATAATTTGCCTTCCAAAGGCAGGATGCTTGGTAGTTTTAATCATTATTTTGTTTGGAGTGATTTAATGAAGGATGAACTACTTTATTATTATTCTACAATTAGTAAATCCCAAGTTCATGTGATAGGCACTCCTCAATTTGAGCCATATGTTATAGTTGAATATTTTAAGGATAAGGCATCCTTTTTTCAAAGGTTTAATTTGGATGAAACTAAAAAAACAATTTACTACAGTTGTGGTGACGTATCTACTAGCAAATTAGATCCACATTATATTGATTGTATAGCTACACTTATTCAAAATAATAAAATTATAGTACCTGTTAATTTTATAGTTCGGACATCACCAGCTGAAGATGGAGGTAGATTTGAAGAATTGCAAAAAAAGTTCGGATTTATTCAATGGAATTTTCCTAAATGGACTTTAACACGTACCAATCACACTGAAATGTGGTCACAAAGGGTACCAGATAAGCAGGACTTAAAAGATTTAAGAGCTTTATTAGCCTATTCTGACATTAATATAAATATGTGTTCTACTATGAGTTTAGATTTTATGATTTTTGACAAGCCTATTATTAATGCAGTTTTTGGGAATACTCAAAATGGAATGTATGATGATCAAAAATATTTAAATTATGACCATTATAAAAGAGTTGTAGATAGTGGAGCAGTGGTTATTGCCAAATCAGAAGCCGAACTAATTTCAGCCATAAATGAGGAACTTAAAAATCCAACATTTAGAGCAAAAGAACGTAAAGAACTCTTAAATTTACAAATAAGTAAACCATTAGAAGGTACTAGTAAACGTATGGTAAAATTGTTAGCAACACTAAATGAATAAATCCAAAACCATAGCCATTGTATGCAATTATGCTTTAAATCCGAATAGGATTGGAGGGATGGATCGCTTTTATGTAGCTTATAATAAAAGAGCTAAGGAATTAGGACTTGATGTACATTGGTATTTTAGTGATTATAAAGAGACAATTCCATTTTTTAAGGACTTAACCATTTTTAATAGTGAAAATAAGTCGTTGGAATTGTTTTTTATCAATAAAATTCAAAAAGAGGGTTTTAACTATGCTATTTTAGTAACGCATTTTATGGCTTTGTGTACACCATTTTTTAAACAAGCTAAAAAAAGTGGCATTCAAAAAATTATTGCGGTGGATCATAATCCTAGACCTTTGGAAGGTTTTCCGCTGATTAAAAAGCTGAAAAACAATATAAAAGGACTGCTATATAGTAGGTATATAGACCAATTTGTTGGGGTTTCAAAGTATACCAAAAAACATATTTTAAAAGATTATGGCTTCTTTTTAAAAAATAAAACAAGGGTGATTTATAATGGTATTGATACTTCAAAATTTAAAAAAAGAACGGAAGTTCATAAAAATAAATTTATTGTAACCTCACATTTGCGTTTTTCAAAAGGAATTCAAGATTTGTTGAAGGCGGTTTATAAATTACCAAATAATCTTAAAGGTTCTTTTGAAATAGACATTTTTGGCGAAGGTCCTTATGAAAATGAATTGAAAGAATTATGTGTTCAATTGGAATTAACAAATAACATTCATTTTAAAGGCAGTTCGTCTCATTTAAATGAATTATTTTCTAATTACAGCTATATGTTGCAACCTACTTATATGGAGTGTTTTAGCTTGTCAATTTTAGAAAGTTTAGCAGCAAACGTGCCTGTAATTACTACTACCGTTGGAGGAAATTTAGAGGTTGTAACAGATAATGTAAATGGTTTTATTTTTGAACCTGGTGATGTAATGGCACTACGTACAATTTTAAAAAATATTATTGAAGGAAAGCTACAAATTACCAATGAAACCAATTTATTAATAGAAAACCAATTCAATTTAGCGAAAATGGTTGAAAATCATTCAACCTATCTTCAATGAACATAGCATTTTTAACTCCTGAATACCCACATAAACTTACCGGAAAATCGGGGGGAATAGGTACGAGTATTAAAAACTTAGCCAATGGGTTAATTGCTGAAGGTTGCGAGGTGTTAATTATTGTATTCAGACAAACAAAAGATGCTGTTTTTTATGATGAAGGCATTGAAATTCATCAAATTAAAAATGTAAAGTTAAAAGGGTTGTCGTGGTGGTTAACGCGTAAAAAGATTGAGCAAAAAATAAACGATTTACATAAAAACAATAAAATTGACATTGTTGAAGCTCCTGATTGGACAGGAATAACCTCCTATATTCAACCAAAAAAATGCCCAGTTGTAATTCGATTGCATGGTTCCGATACTTATTTTTGTCATATAGATGGAAGAAAGGTGAAATGGCAGAATAAATTCCATGAAAAAAGAGCGCTCAAAAAGGCCACTGGTTTTATTTCGGTAAGTAGGTTTACAGCAGATGTAACCAATGCTATTTTTAATTTAAAAAAGGACTTTACCATTATTCCAAATGGTATTGACGTGAACTTATTTAATGCTAACAAGCAATTAAGTTTACATAAGGATACAATTTTGTATTACGGAACTTTAATTCGTAAAAAAGGATTATTAGAGTTACCTTTCATATTTAATGAATTAATGCAACTAAACCCAAAATCAACGTTAGTTTTAGTGGGTAAAGATGCAAAGGATATAGTAACTGGAAGTAAGTCTACTTGGGAATTAATGAAGCCTTTATTTCATACAGATGTCTTAAAACAAGTGAATTATTTGGGTGAGGTTCCGTATAATGAAATAAAGAAGTACATTGAAATGGCTAATGTTTGCGTGTTTCCAACTTTTGCTGAAGCCTTACCTGTTTCATGGATTGAAGCCATGGCATTACAAAAAGCCATTGTAGCATCCAATATTGGTTGGGCTACAGAAGTAATTGATGATGGAGAGAATGGTTTTATAGTGCATCCTACAAATCATAAAGAATTTGCTCTAAAAATCAATATTCTTTTAAATGATGAATCGCTTTGTAAAGAGTTTGGTAAGCAGGCACGATTAAAAGTGGAGCAACAATTTTCACAAAAAGTAGTGGCAACACAAAGTATTGAATTTTATAAAAGATATATAAAATGATGAATTTAGAAACCTATATAACTACATCTGGTGAAACCATTTTGTATTGTGGTGCTCCTGATTTTGAATTGTTAGAGCGTCTTGTTTTAGGTGCTGGAGATTTGTGGCATAGTTCTCTAGATCAGGGTTTTACAAATTCCTTTGAGGATATCATCTATCAAACAGCTGTGTATTGGTGGTTTTTAAATGATTTTGAAGGAAGTAATCAAGTAGTTTCTTGGCGCGTACATCCTTCGTGTTTTGCCATTAGAAAAAAGGTATGGGAACAATTGGGTGGATTTGATGAAGTTTATAATTCACTAGTAATGAAAGGAATTGATTTAGGATATAATTTATTGAGAAATCAGTCTGGATTGCCATTATATGTAAAAGGCCTATTTGCTTCTGAAACTAATACTATTCAAATACCTTCAAACGATCGCTATTTATTTTACAAAAAACATTTCAAAATACATCATAGCTATTATATGTTGTTTAGAAAAGGGTTGTTTAACTGTTTTTCAGAAATAAAAGCTTTTAATTATGCGAAAAATCATTTTGTAAAAAAAGAAGTAAGTCCCATTTCTCCTAGAAAATTAAATCCAATTGAAGGAAATCCTACCGTTAGTTTGGTAATACCAACTATGCGAAGACAAAAGTATGCGCAACTTTTATTAGAAGATCATAAAAACCAAACGTATCCTGTTTCACAAGTAGTAATTGTTGATGCAACTCCTGAAGAGGAACGAGATGCTAATTACTATAATCCATCTGATTTCAATTTTAAACTAGAAGTTTATTGGCAAACTACCAAAGGTAGTTGTAGAGCTAGAAATGAAGCGTTAGAAAAGTGTACAGGTGAGTATGTAATTTTTGCAGATGATGATATTCGAATTCAACCAAATTTTGTCGAAAATCATATCCGTTTGTTGCAAACTTATAATGCAGATGCGTGTAATGGTTTGGATATAATGGCGGAAAACATGCATCAAAATTTAGATGATTTAGAAGATAGATTGAATAAATTAGGCGATAAAAGATGGTTTGTAGGGGTTGCTAGAGCCTTTAGCAATGCCAATTCTTGTGTGAAAAGAGCATGGATTGATAAAATTGGTTATAACGATGTAAATTTTGATGGTGGTTATGGTGAGGATAGCGATTTTGGTATTCGTTTAATAAAAAATGGCGCTCTAGTATTACAGAATCCGTTTTCAGCAAATTTACATTTAAAACCCCCAACAGGTGGATATAGATGGTGGGGTAGTCAAGCTAGCATTATTGGTAAAAAAAGGAAACAGCAACCGTGGGAATTAGATAACCCTGTAAAATATATAAAACCTGTTCCAAGTCCTACAATTACGTACGGAATTTTAAAACATTTTAAACCACATCAAGTAGCAGAATGGCGAAAAAAGCATTTCTTTATTTATTTGTTAAAAGCTCCTTTAAAAGTAATGTTGCTTAGATTTCTGATATACCCATACAAGCAAATTCAGTTTAGTAAATCTATTCAGTATGCCAAAGGATTGATAAATTTAGGTGAACGATTTAAATAAATACAAATGAAATTTAGCCTAATTATTTGTACCTATCAACGTCCGGTTGCCATTATTAAATTGTTGGATACTATTCAGCAGCAAACACTGTATCCGAATGAAATTATTGTAGTGGATGGTTCCTTAGATGATAAAACTCAAAATGCGTTAACCTTAAAAAATTATGAAAATGTAAGTTATTTTAAAGCTAGTGAAATGGATCGAGGACTAACAAAACAGCGTAATTTTGGGATTTCTAAAGTGAATAGTTCCATAGATATTATTTGTTTTTTAGACGATGATACCATTCCTGAACCAAGTTATTTTGAAGCATTAATAGCCACTTATCAGTTAAAACCAAAAGCATTAGGTGTTGGTGGCTATATTACAAATGAAGTAAAATGGCAAACAAGTCCCATACAAAATGGATTTAGTTTGGATGGTTTTTACCGAAAAGAAAGCACTCGTTTTAAAATTAGACGATTTTTAGGATTAATTGATGATACATCACCCGGTTTTATGCCAAAATATTCACACGGGCGCCCCGTAAGTTATTTGCCGCCTTCTAATAAAATTTATCCAGTAGAACTGTTTATGGGAGGCATTTCTTCATTTAGAAAAGAAGTCTTTAATACTCTTCAGTTTTCTACCTATTTTGAAGGGTATGGACTGTATGAAGATGCTGATTTTTGTCTGCGATTATCAACTTTAGGCGAACTATATGTAAATACATCCGCCAGAATTGAACATTACCATGAGGCATCTGGCAGACCCAACAAGTATACCTATGGTAAAATGGTAGTGCGTAATGGTTGGTATGTTTGGCGGGTGAAATATCCAAAGCCCTTATTAAAAGCCAAACTCTTATTTCATTGTAATGTAATTGTATTGTTGAAATTGCGTTTTATAAATGCAATTACAGGAAGGAATAAAAAAGAAGCTTTTACAGAAGCTTTAGGTAGATTGGTTGGTTGGTTTTCATTATTTTTTAATAAACCTATACTAAAATAAGACTAGCAATTAGATTCAAAATTTTAAGAGATTAAAAAACCTCACCATATAAAATAGTGAGGTTTTTTTTTGATGTTCCTATAGAAGTATAAGTTATACAACAGCTACAATACATAAAGCATTAAAAGCTCCATTGTGTAAAGGATAGAAGGCGCTATTTACTTCTTGAATAAATTCAACCAATAAAAAATGAATTTGAATGCCATGAGAAGTTGGAACTGATTCAGGTATTAATTGAACGGTGGTTACCAAATTTGATATGGCCAATGTTTCGGTATTGCTAAAACTGTTTTCAAAACGCCCAGTTTCAAAATCGATGATTGCCATTCCGCACTCTAATTGTACATGGGTTGCACCATCCGGAATTGAAAGTTGCTCAGAAGGATTAAAATCTTGAATTTCAATTTTTCCTGTTGCCGTTTCTAAAGTATAAGGAGAATGTAGAACAGATTGTAAGGTTGCTCGTATGTTGAAATCAAATCCTTTTAAAATTCCTTTTCCTTCATTAGTGGTCAACCCCAACCCTGCGGAGCGCTCACCTCTTACGGAAATATGATCCAGATTTTTAAGTTCGCTCATGACTTTTAGCATTCTACTCGACAATTTTGAATCTTTTGCTTTGTTGAGGAATACACCTACAGATTGTCGAATTAATTTTCCTGTTTTAGCATTTAACCCAAATTCACTCAGATTTTCTCGAGTACGTTTAAAAGCCGGATCTTTCATGATTCTACTTTTACTCACTCCTCCTTTGGTTCGTATCAAGTAACCATCTTGACTCTTGTAAAACGTTAGTCCATCCAACGTTCCTTCTAATTTGATAAAGCTTTTTAATTTAGCCATAGTTAATAAATTTAAAATTAATAATAGTTAAATGTAAAAGAGAAGTGGAGTGCATACAAAAAGGAGGTTCCGATGATGCCGATAAAGCATAAATTTTCAGTATAAGTTATATTTATCCATAAATAATTAGGTTATGACATAAAAAGTGAAATATTCCGAATTGGTGCTAATTGGATGTAATCGGCTGTTTTATGTCAATAATGCCGGTTTTACCACAATTTTAAGAGGTATTTAAAGAAGCCAACTTAGAGTATACTCTATAGATACTTGGAAGATACTCGGAACAAAACGATTGGTGTTTTAAATAAAATAGATAATTTAACAATGCAATAAATAAATCAAAAAGTAATTGATTAAAGAATTACAATTAATATGCCTTGCATATTGCCCTAGTGTTAAATCTATTATTTTAATTTGACTTTAATAAGCATCATTAAATTGGAACAAAAAAAATATAAGAGTAACAGTACAAGAGAAATTTGAAATTACTACTTTAGTCACTAGGAATATTCAATTTTATAAAAGCATCGTATAGAAAATGACATTGTTTCAAGTAATACAATCTGATTTTAAAAAATATAAAAAGTATGGAGGTAATTTTATAACCATTCTTTTTTTAACCCAAGGGTTTTGGGCTGTTTTTCAATATAGAATTGCAAATCTGGTTTATAGAAAAGTACAAATTCCAATATTAAGGCAGTTGTTATTATTTTTAATGATACTATGGCAAAAACTTATTGAGATGAGTACAGGAATTTCAATCCCAGCATCTGCTCAAATTGGAGGTTCTTTTTATATAGGACATTTTGGAGGAATCATATTAAATTCCAATACAATTATAGGAAACAATTGTAATATCTCGCAAGGCGTAACAATTGGTGTTTCAGGAATTGGAAATTATAGAGGAGTACCTAAAATCGGGAACAATGTATATATAGGAGCAAATGCAGTTATTGCAGGAAAAATAATAATTGAAGATAATGTATTAATTGGGGCTTGCTCTTTAGTAAATTGTGATGTTTTTGAAAATGAGGTTGTTGTTGGAGTTCCTGCGTCACCAATTTCTAAAAACAGTTCAAAAGGATATATTTAATGAAATTTTTGATTGTTACATTTGCGCCAACATTAAAAAAGGAGGATAAATTTTATTCATACGCTCCTTATGTGTATGAAATGAATATTTGGTCGAAATATATTGAAGAATTGGGTATTATTTCACCAATTGTTTATGAAGATAAATTGTTGCTTTCATCTTTTGACAAGGAACCTCAAATTTTTCCGATCAAGCCGATTTCTTTTGTATCAATTCCAGCTATTTTTATAAGTCTTTTTAGAATTCCATTACTATTAATCCAACTTTTTAAAGCAATGCAATGGGCTGAACATATTCATTTAAGATGTCCCGGAAATGTTGGGTTGTTGGGATGTTTTGTGCAAATATTATTTCCGAAAAAGCCTAAAACTGTAAAATACGCTGGTAATTGGGATCCAACAAGTAAGCAGCCAAGAAGTTACAGGTTTCAAAAATGGATACTTTCAAATACTTTTTTAACTAGAAACTGTAAAGTGTTGGTGTATGGAGATTGGCCAAATCAGAGTGAAAATATTGTTCCTTTTTTTACGGCGAGTTATTCGGAGGAAGAAATTGAAGAGGTTCAAATTAGGGATATTTCGATAGTTAAGAAACAGATTGCTATGTCACGTACTTTTCGCAATGACGAATCGATAGAAGAGGGGCAGATGCTGAATCGAGTTCAGCATGACGATTCAAACCGTCATTCTCAGCTTGACTGGGAATCTCATGATTTGGAAAACGATCAACAGATTGCCACGTTGCATACTCCTCGCAATGATAAATCGGTAGAAGGGGAGCAGATGCTGAATCGAGTTCTGCATGACGGAATACAACGTCATTCCGCACTTGATGCGGAATCTGTTACTAACAAACTAAAATTCATCTACGTTGGCGGATTAACACCTGGAAAACAACCATTGTTAAGTGTTCAAGTGGTGCACGAACTAAAAAGAAAAGGATACAATGTTCAATTAGATATGTATGGTGATGGTGTTGAAAAAGCTAAAATAACAGATTATATTTTAGATAACTCATTAGAAGGTATTATAATTTTACATGGAAATACTTCAAAAGAAATTGTAAAAAAGGCTTATCAACAAGCTCATTTTTCACTATTTATTTCAAAATCTGAAGGGTGGCCTAAAGTTGTGGCGGAAGCCATGTTTTGGGGATGTGTTCCTTTAACGAGTGCCGTGTCTTGTGTTCCAGAAATGTTAGGGAATGGGAGTAGAGGTACCATAGTTGTTGCGAATTCACATGAGATTGTGAGTGTTATTGAAGGGTATGTTAAAAATAATGAAATGTATAAAATTCATGCGCAAAACGCCATGGAATGGTCGAGGCAATTTACTTTAGAGAAATTTGAAGAAGAGATTGGGAGGTTGTTTTAATTAGTCCCCTCTTGAGAGGAGTTAGGGGTGTGTAAAAGAATTATTATAATTAAAAGTATCATGAAAAAGAGAAAATTAATCCCCTATGATAAGAATTTAAAGGAATTAGCTAAGAATTTAAGAAATAATTCAACTAAATCAGAAATTTATCTATGGAGAATATTAAAAAATAAACAATTTTATGGTTATAAATTTATAAGGCAAAGACCCATTGATAAGTATATTGTTGATTTTTATTGCCCAGAGTTAATGCTAGCTATAGAACTTGATGGCTATTCCCATCAATTAGTAGAAGTACAAGAAAAGGATTTGATAAAAGAAAAAAGGTTAAATGAATTAAATGTTGCAATTTTACGTTTTTCGGATTTTCAAGTATTTAATGATATAGAAAATGTAATTAGAAAAATAGAATTTTATATTTTTGAATTTGAAAAACACACCCCTAACCCCTCTCAAGAGGGGAAAGAACGATAAGAAAATGATCAGCTTGAATTTCCAGTGGGTTTTTCACAGTTGGGGCGCTGGATAATTTATAATTTTTTTTGATTATCCTAAATATGAAGCTATCTCCAATTAAAAGTGGGAAAATGATTGGATTGAAAGCGTATAAAAAAAAACACACCCCTAACCCCTCTCAAGAGGGGAAAGAACGATAAGAAAATGATCAGCTTGAATTTCCAGTGGGTTTTTCATAGTTGGGGCGCTGGATAATTTATAATTTTTTTTGATTATCCTAAATATGAAGCTATTCCCAATTAAAAGTTGGAAAATGATTTGATTAAAAGTGTATAAAAAAAAACACACCCCTAACCCCTCTCAAGAGGGGAAAGTATGATAAGAAAATATGAACAAAAACCTAAACGTCTTACAAATTATTGATTCTTTAAACCCTGGTGGTGCAGAAATGATGGCAGTAAATATTGCCAATGGTTTACAGGAAATAGGTGTAAATTCCCATATTTGTGCAACGCGTATGGAAGGTTCTTTAAAAAATAATATTGATAGTAATGTAGGCTATTTGTTTTTAAATAAAAAAAGCAGCATAGATATTAAAGCATTATTGAGGTTAAGAATCTATGTAAATAAACATCAAATAAGTATTATTCACGCACATTCATCTTCCTTTTTTGTAGCCATATTATTAAAAATGGTAAAACCTTCAGTGCAAATTATTTGGCACGATCATTATGGGAATAGTGAATTGTTACCTGAAAGAAAGAGTTTTGTGCTAAAAATTTGTTCCTATTTTTTTAAAAGCAGTATAGCCGTTAATGAATTGTTATTAGCGTGGGCAACCAAAAATATACATTCAAAAAATAAGACTTATTTAGCCAATTTTGCAAGATTAAACACTGATTTAAAACAGGAAACTGTTTTAAAAGGTATTAAAGGGAAAAGAATAGTGTGTTTGGCTAATTTACGCCCTCAAAAAGATCATTTAAATTTACTACATGGGTTTTCTAACTTGGTAAAGGGCTATCCGGATTGGACACTTCATTTAATAGGAGCTGATTTAAATGATTTTTATTCACAAGAAATTAAAGGTTTTATTGAACATAATGATTTGCAAAAAGCTGTTTTTTTATATGGTAATTGTAATGACACTTTAAATGTGCTACAACAAGCAACTATAGGGGTTTTATCCTCTAAATCAGAAGGATTACCAGTAAGTTTATTAGAATATGGATTGGTTGGTATACCTGTTGTTGCTACAGAAGTTGGCGATATTAATAAAGTGGTGATACCGCAGCAAACAGGTATCTTAATTCCTCCAAGTAATTCTGTGGCCTTAAAAAATGCTTTGGAGTATTTTATAAATAATGGTATAGAGGCACAAGAGTTAGGAAATAGTTTGTATAAATTTGTTACGTTAAACTTTTCAAGAGAAAATTATTTGAATGAATTAGTTAAAATATATCAATTTGCATAGCTTTTCAAAATATTCCAGGTTGTTTTTAACACTTCTCCATCTAGGATTGGGGGTATTATTGCTTATAGGGTCTTTTAGTAAAATATTTTCTATAGCGATATTAATTGTTGGAGCTTTAACTATTATAAGAACCAACAATAAACATAATGAGGCGATGTTTTGGAGTGCTTATTTGGTAGGTGGTGAGGTGTTGTTTAGAATGGCAGGAGGGATGATTTTTCATGAATTACCAAAGTACGCTGTGCTATTATTTTTATTGATAGGATTGTATACTGAAGAAAAAAGGCATCATGTTTCTGTAAGTTATTTAATTTATATTTTATTACTCTTAATAGGGATTGCTTTTGTGGATATTCCTTTTAATGAGTCCATTCGAAAAGCCATTGCGTTTAATTTAAGTGGGCCAGTACTATTAGGTGTTGCTGCCATTTATTTTTATGGAAGGAAAATACCATTAGAAATGGTTTTGGATATGTTGTTTGTGATGTGTTTACCAATTATTTCTATGCTAAGTTATTTGTATTTTAAAACACCAGATTTAAAGACTATTGCATTTGGTGGGTCTGCAAATTTTGAAACCTCAGGAGGTTATGGCCCTAATCAAGTAGCAACTATTTTAGGTGTAGGGGTATTTATTGTTGTTGTTCATTTATTTTTTAAAAAACGGTTGTTATTTGTAGTTGGTTTAGATATTTTATTATTTATGTATTTGGTATTTAGGGGATTGATTACACTGTCTAGAGGAGGTATGGTAACAGCATTTTTTGCCATTTCTTTTTTTAGTGTTTTTTATATTTTAGCAAAAAAGGATCCATTGTTGAGTTTTTTTAAATATGTGGGTTTGGTAGTATTGTTTATAATAAGTACTTGGGTGTATACTGCGGATGTAACAGATGGAATGCTTACAAATAGGTATGCAAATAAAAATGCTGCTGGAGTTGAAAGAGCAGATATTAGTACAGGAAGAATAGATTTATTTGAAAGTGAGTTAGAATCTTTTTTTGAGCATCCTTTTTTTGGAATTGGTGTTGGTGGCTCTAAATACAATAGGATGGAAGAATCCGATATTGTCGCCGCTTCTCACAATGAAATAAGTAGGCTATTAGGAGAGCACGGAATGATTGGTCTGGTGATACTTATGTTACTAATTTTAATTCCTGTATTTCAGTTGTACAAACAATCTTATTTACCAAGGGCTTTTTTAGGAGCATTTTTACTGTTTTGGTTTTTAACCATCAATCATTCAGCGATGAGGATTGCGTTTCCAGCATTTATTTATGGTTTAAGTTTAATAGTAATTGAAAGAAATTCAATTGATGAGGAAGATAGTGTACATAGGGAATAATGTAACTAAAGGCAATCCAACTACTTTAGTTCAATTATCTTTTTTATTGGAAAGTTTAAATTTTCAAGTGTATACGTATTCCAATAAAAAAAACAAAGTTCTTAGGCTATTAGCTATGATTTTTGGTGTGCTAAAGCATAAAAAAGCAGACTATATTTTAATAGATACCTATAGTACCACTAATTTTTATTATGCTTTTTTTATTGCTCAATTGGCAAGATTGTTGAAAATAGCATATATTCCAATTTTACAT
>NZ_JBFHHX010000023.1:0-31197 GCF_041596795.1 Lutibacter sp. | reverse complement strand
TCCATTAGCATTTTAGTACCTCTGTCAACTAGTTTATTGTTAGATAGTTGCATTTCAACCATTTTATTTCCTTTCACTTTTCCTAATTGAATCATTACACAAGTAGAAATCATATTCAGAACTAATTTTTGAGCAGTTCCAGCTTTCATTCTTGAGCTTCCTGTTACAAATTCGGGCCCTACAACAACTTCAATAGGAAATTGAGAGACATTAGATAAAGGACTATTTTCGTTACAGGTAATACAGCCTGTTAATATGCCATTTTCGTTACATTTTTGTAAGCCACTTATTACATAAGGCGTAGTTCCAGAAGCAGCAATTCCAATAACAGAATCATTTTTATTAATAGCATATTCTTGTAAATCATCCCAACATTGTGTGGTTGAATCTTCAGCAAATTCTACAGCTTTTCTAATAGCTGTATCTCCTCCAGCAATAATGCCAATTACCATGGAATGAGGAACCCCAAAAGTAGGCGGACATTCTGATGCGTCTACAATTCCAAGTCTACCACTTGTTCCTGCTCCAATATAAAATAAACGACCACCATTTTTCATACGTTCAGTTATTTTTATAACTAAATTTTCTATGGAAGGAATAACTTTTTCAATAGCATAAGGAACCGTTTTATCTTCATTGTTTATTGAGACTAATACTTCCTTTACATTCATTTTTTCTAAATGATTGTATTTTGATGCCTGTTCTGTAGTTTTTGTAAAATTCATGTTTCAAAAATACTAAAAGAAATGTTCTTATTACAGAATTCTTTTTGAATGACTTGAAAAAAATGTAAAATTGTTTGGTGTTTATAATTGAAGTAATAAATAATGTAATTTCAAGAATAATTAAATAAATTTATTATTATAACTAACAATATAACAGCGATTTATAGTGGTTTTTATTGTTTTTGAAATTTAATTTTTATTTTTTGTGACATTTTTAAAAATAGGGTGTCCTATAATTGTAAGAATTAAATAACTAAAGTTAAAGACTAGTAGTCCCCATAACTGTTAGTTTAAAATTATTGAAAAAGAAAAAGTTTGGTTAGTAAAAAAAAAGCGAGAATATGTTCTCGCTTTTTTTGATTTTAATAGGATTCTTTTAAATAATACTTTCTATAATTGTATTTAAAGTTTTGCTAGGTCGCATTGCATTGGTTGTAAGTGTATTGTTTGGTTTATAATAACCGCCAATATCTACTGGTTTACCTTGTGCATTGTTTAACTCATTAATAATTGCAGTTTCGTTAGATTTCAATTTCTTAGCAATAATGTTAAATTTATTTTTTAATTCAACATCGTTACTTTGTTCAGAAAGAGCTTGTGCCCAATACATTGCTAAATAATAATGACTTCCTCTGTTATCTAATTCGCCAACTTTACGGGAAGGAGATTTATCTTTGTCTAAAAATTTATCAGTAGCATCATCTAAAGTTTCAGCCAGAATTAACGCTTTAGGGTTATTAAATGTTTCTCCTAAATGTTCTAATGAAGCAGCTAATGCTAAAAATTCGCCTAAGGAATCCCAACGTAAATGCCCTTCCTTTGTAAATTGTTCTACGTGTTTTGGAGCAGAGCCTCCTGCACCAGTTTCAAATAATCCTCCACCGTTCATTAAAGGAACAATTGAAAGCATTTTAGCACTTGTTCCTAATTCTAAAATAGGGAATAAATCTGTTAAAAAGTCACGTAACACATTACCAGTAACGGATATTGTGTCTAATCCTTCTTTTATTCTTTTAAGTGTAAATAATGTTGCTTCTTTTGGAGCCATAATTTCAATATCTACACCATTGGTATCATAATTTGGTAAATATTGATTTACTTTTTTAATAATTTCAGCATCATGTGCTCTATTTTTATCTAACCAAAAAATGGCAGGTGTATGTGATGCTTTTGCTCTATGAACAGCAAGTTTAACCCAATCTTGAATTGGTGCATCTTTAACCTGACACATTCTCCAAATATCTCCATTTTCAACGTTGTGTTGTAGTACTATTTTTCCAGAATCGTCTGTAACACGTACAATTCCATCGTCGTGAATTTCAAAAGTTTTATCGTGAGAACCGTATTCTTCTGCTTTTTGAGCCATTAAACCTACATTAGGAACTGTTCCCATGGTTGTTGGGTCAAAAGCGCCATTTTGCTTGCAAAAATCTATAGTTGCTTCGTAAATTCCTGCATAACTACTATCTGGAATTACAGCTTTTGTATCTTGTAGTTTTCCTTCTGCATTCCACATTTGACCAGAAGTACGAATCATTGCAGGCATAGAAGCATCAATAATAACATCACTTGGAACATGTAAATTGGTAATTCCTTTATCTGAATTAACCATTGCTACAGCAGGACCATTTTTAAAACATTCTAAAATAGTTGCTTCAATAGCTTCTTTTTTATTTTTTGGTAATGTTTGAATTTTGGTAATTAAATCTCCAAAACCGTTGTTTACGTTTACATTTAATTCTTTTAATTCAGTTCCGTATTTTTCAAAAACATCTTTAAAGAAAATGGTAACTGCATGGCCAAAAATAATTGGATCAGAAACTTTCATCATAGTAGCTTTCATATGTAATGAAAACAATATGTTTTTTTCTTTAGCATCGTTAATTTCAGCTTCTAAAAAACGTAACAATGCTTTTTTACTCATTAAAGTAGCATCTATAATTTCTCCTGCTAATAAAGGGGTTTTCTCTTTTAATACTGTACTAACTCCTTTTGAATTTATAAATTCTATTTTTACATCTGTTGGATTTGCAACAGTAACAGATTTTTCATTTGAGAAAAAATCGCCACTTTTCATAGTTGCAACGTGTGTTTTAGAATTGGCAGACCACTCACCCATAGAATGTGGGTTTTTTTTGGCATAATTTTTAACAGATTTTGGAGCTCTTCTGTCAGAATTCCCCTCTCTTAAAACTGGGTTTACCGCAGAACCTTTTACTTTGTTATATCTAGCTTGAATATCTTTTTGTTCTGCTGTTTCTGGGTGGCTTGGGTAATTTGGAATTTTGTATCCTAATGATTGAAGTTCCAAAATAGCTTCTTTTAATTGAGGAACGGATGCAGATATATTTGGTAATTTAATTATGTTTGCTTCGGGTTTTGTAGCTAATTCACCAAGTTCAGTTAAGGTGTCTGGAACTTGTTGTTCTTTAGTTAAATAATCTGGAAACAACGCTAAAATTCTTCCAGCTAAAGAAATATCTTTTGCAACAACTTCAATTCCAGAAGGTTTGGTGAAAGCTTCAACAATTGGTAAAAAAGAATATGTAGCTAAAGCCGGAGCTTCATCTGTTTTAGTGTAAACAATTTGATTTTTTTTATTCATAGTTTTAATATGTTTTACAGCTATAATTATAATTATAGGATTGCTTTATAAATTAAGGTTTAAGCACAGCAAATATAGAAAATAAATATAGAAAAATAGCTAGCGAAAACGTTATAAATATAGAGTTTAAATTGAAAATAAAACAAAAAAGAATAGGTAAAATTAAGATTCTAATAAAATTGAAAAAACAAAAGCCATAATAGTGATTTCTCAGTATTATGGCTTTTTGCTGGATTACTTTTTTTAATAAGTTTTTGGTAATCTAATTTTAATTGCTGTTGTTATTTTTCGTTAAAAGCATAACACAATTACTATTTTTCCTCTTCTTGTTAATTTTTACAAATCAACCTCTTATTAAACTAGTTTTTCCTTTTAAAATAATATCTAAAATTTTGTTGTAATATTAAATTACTTATTTTAAAATATTATTTTAAAAATTTGTTTTTAAAACCGTGTAACCTTTTATTCATGCTAAATACTAGGCACATTACCCTTAAGTTGGTTTTAAAAACGATGTTCAAGAACATTTAATTTAACAAATGTTATTTGAACTTTAAAAGTTACCTTTTATTAGTTTCATTTAACATTGCATTGTTAAATCTTATGTAAAATAAGTGTGTAAAAAGGAAAATTCCAAATTTATAATTGGTTAATTTTCAACACGATATAAACTAAGGTTATTAACAATTGTTAATAACAAAAAGCCTGTTTTGAATATTCAAAACAGGCTTTGTAATTTTTAATGAAAATAAGACTAACGTCTTCTTTCTTGAATTCTAGCTTTTTTACCAGTTAATTCTCTAAAGTAGAAAATACGTGCTCTACGAACTCTACCTTGTTTGTTAACTTCAATTTTTTGAATTGCCGGTAAGTTTATTGGGAAAATACGTTCAACACCAACAGTTCCAGACATTTTTCTGATTGTGAATGTTTCTGAAGCTCCTGTTCCTCTTCTTTGAATTACAGTACCTTTAAAAAACTGAGTACGTGTTTTTTCACCTTCTTTAATTTCATAGTATACAGTAATTGTATCTCCAGATTGAAATTGAGGCATTTCTTTTTTAGTTACAAATTCGTCTTGTACAAACTTTACTAAATTTTCCATTTCTATATTTTTATAAAAGTTTTTCAACAACCAACATTCACGATTTTCGTCAGAGGTTAATTTTGAGTGTGCAAATTTAATAAAAAAGATTAGTCTTCCAACAAATCTGGACGTATTTTTTTTGTTCTTTCAAAAGATTGTTCATTTCTCCAATCATCTATTTTTGGAAAGTTTCCTGATAATAGTATTTCAGGCACTTTAAGTCCTTGATATTCAGATGGTCTTGTGTAAACGGGTGGTGATAATAAATTATCTTGAAAACTATCTGTTAAAGCAGAAGTTTCATCGCCTAAAACGCCTGGAATTAAACGTATTATAGTGTCGCATAAAACTGCAGCCCCTAATTCTCCGCCACTTAAAACATAATCGCCAATAGAAATTTCTTTGGTAATAAATAAATCTCGTACACGCTGATCTACACCTTTATAATGTCCACATAAAATAATAATATTTTCATTTAAAGAAAGCGTATTTGCCATTTGCTGATTTAATGTTGGCGCATCTGGAGTCATATAAATAACTTCATCGTATGTTCTTTCAGCTTTTAGTTGAGAGATGCATTTATCTATAGGTTCTATCATTAAAACCATTCCTGCACCACCACCAAACTGATAATCGTCAATTTTACCGTAATCATTTAAAGCATAAGTTCTTAAATCGTGAAAATGGACTTCAACTAACTTTTTATCAATGGCACGTTTTATAATTGAATATTCAAACGGACTTTTAATGAGTTCAGGTGAAACGGTTATTATATCTATTCGCATGGGGCAAATATAGTTTAAAAGTTAGAAAGATGTAATGTTAAAAAGTTTGATTTTTGATAGTTTTGAAAGGTTAATTTTAAATTAACTGATTGTTGCTTTAAGCATTCTGTCAACATCGTAAAAATCTTTTTTTAAAACACAGTTTTTAAACCCTTTTGATGTTAATAAGGTAGTCATATCATTCCCTAAATATTGATTTATTTCAAAATATAAAGTGCCATTTTTAGTTAAATGGTTTAGGGCTAAATCTGCAATTTTATCATAAAAAATTAATGGATTATCATTTTTAACAAACAAAGCTAAATGAGGCTCGTTTTCTAGCACATTTTTTTGCATTAATTCTTTTTCTAATTCTCTAACATAAGGAGGATTACTTACAATTATGTCGTATTTTTCTTCTAAAACATTTATGTTTAAAATATTAGCCTCTACAAAATTAATGTTTACATTGTTTTTTGCTGCATTTTCTTTAGCTATTTCTAATGCTTTTTTTGATACATCAACTGCGTAAATTGTCGCTTTTGGAAAAAATTTAGCTAAGGAAATTGCAATACAGCCACTTCCAGTTCCAAAATCTAATATTTTAATTTCGGTTGCATTTTTATAATCATTTACAATCCAATTTACCAATTCTTCGGTTTCAGGACGCGGAATTAAAACACTTTTATTTACTTTAAATTTTAATCCGTAAAATTCAGTTTCTTCAGTAATATATTGTACTGGAATATGTTTTTTTAAATCGGATACTGCATTTTGAAGAAAGTTTAAATCATTTTCAATAATAATGTATTCAGGTTGAAGAGCTACTTCAATTCTGCTTAATTTCAATCTAAATTTTGTTAATAAATGATAAAAAGATTGAATTTCGGTTTCAGGATAAAGTCCTGATAATTCGTTAAAAAAGAAGTGTTTAAATTGTAATAGTTTCATTATAAATCTTTAAGCATCCATAAATTACAAGAATAATGGCCAGTATCTCCCATTGGAGCATCTAAATTTTTAAAGCCAGCTTTTGCATATAGTTTACGTGCGTCTTGCATATATGGCAAAGTTTCTAAATAACAGTGTTCAAAACCAAATTCTTTAGCTTTTATTAGGCAGGTATTTATCATTTTACTTCCCAGTCCAATTCCTCTAGCTTCTGGTAAAAAATACATTTTTTGTAATTCGCACACGTTGCCACTGTAATTGTCTAGTTGTTTAATTCCGGCGCCACCATAAATTTCGCCATTTTTTTCAATAACGTAATAAATAGCTTTGTTAGTATTATACGTTTCAAACAATGTATCTAAAATTTTATCGGCATAAGCGGTTCCAACTTTTGGCACACCAAATTCAATTAAAACCTTTCTAATTGTTGCTGCTATTTTTGTATTATCTTCTGGTTGAATTTCTCTTATTGTAAAGTTGTTCAGAGTCATTTTTATGTACTATTTTTACAGCGTGAAGATACACGAAAAATATATAAATCGCTGCATTCAATTGGCAAAAAATGGACTTGGAAAAACGTATCCAAATCCAATGGTTGGAAGTGTTATAGTTTTAAATGATGAAATAATTGGAGAAGGTTGGCATCAAAAGGCTGGAGAGCCTCATGCAGAGGTGCATGCTATAAATTCTGTAAAAGATAAAAAGCTTTTAAAAAAGGCAACTATTTATGTTAGTTTAGAACCTTGTTCACATTATGGAAAAACACCGCCTTGTGCTAATTTAATTGTAGAAAGCGGTATTAAAAAAGTAGTAATTGGTATAATTGATAGTAATAGCAAAGTTAGCGGTAAAGGAGTAAAGCATTTAATGGAAAATGGCTGCAATGTTATTGTTGGCATTTTAGAAAAGGAATGTTATAACTTAAATAAACGTTTTTTTACTTATCATAAATATAAAAGACCATTTATAATATTAAAGTGGGCGGAAACCAATGATGGTTTTATTGATAGAATAAGACTTGAAAACTCAGAAAAATCTCCAAATTGGATTTCAAATGAGTATTCTAAGCAATTAGTACATAAAATGCGAGCTGAAGAGCAGGCAATTTTAGTTGGTACAAACACAGCTTTAAATGATAATCCAAGTTTAACGGTACAAAGTTGGAGTGGAGAAAATCCAATACGATTAGTTATTGATAGAGTTTTTAAAATACCAGTAAACTACAAGTTGTTTTCAGATGGAATTAAAACTATTGTTTTTTCAGAAGTAGAACAAATTATGGATTTGTATGAAAATGTAATTTTTGAAAACATAGATTTTAGTAAAAATGTTCCTGAGCAAATTTGTGATGTTTTATACAGGCACCAAATTCAATCGGTAATTATAGAAGGAGGAAAGCATACTTTACAAAGTTTTATTGATGCTAATTTATGGGATGAAGCTTTTGTTTTTGTTGGTGATATTGAATTTAAAAATGGTTTAAAAGCTCCAGAAATAAAAAAAGTACCATTTAAAACAGAGATAATTTTAAATGATACTTTAAAAGTTTTTAAAAACTATTAGTTAGTTGGTTTTTTCAAACATTTCAATTTTAGTTTCGCCATTCGATTTTTTAAAACCTCTAAACATTCCGGTAGAATTAAAATCCCAATAAACATCACCATATTTATCTAACAAAATCATTCCACCTTCACCACCTAAAGGACCAATTTGTTTAAAAAGCACTTCATAAAGTGCTTCCGAAGGCGATAAACCTTTGTGTTTTATTAAACTAGATACTTCATGTGCTGCAACAGTTCTAATAAAATATTCACCTGTTCCGGTAGCGGAAATTCCACAAGTTTCATTATTTGCATAAGTTCCTGCACCAATAATTGGCACATCACCAATTCTGCCATATTTTTTATTGGTCATTCCTCCAGTTGAAGTTCCTGCAGCAATATTTCCATTTTTATCAATGGCAACTGCTCCAACCGTTCCGTATTTATGATCATCAATCAATTCATTTTTAATTAAAAAAGCAGTATGATCTAGTTTTGTCTTTTCTTTTCCTTGCAATTCTTTTAGTTGATTCATTCTTTTTTCAGTAAAAAAATACGTGCTATCAACCATTTCTATACCAAATTTAGCTGCTAAAATTTCTGCACCTTTTCCAGAAAGTAATACATGAGACGAACTGTCCATAACCATTCTGGCTGCTAAAATTGGGTTTTTTATATGATTTACACCGGCAATTGCACCAGCATTTAGTGTTTTTCCATCCATAATAGCAGCATCCATTTCTTGGTTTCCTTCACTGTTGTAAACAGCACCTTTTCCGGCATTAAATAAAGGTGAATCTTCCATAATATTTATAGCAGCTTGTACGGCATCTAAAGATTCGCCTCCATTTTCTAAAACTGCATAACCAGCATTTAAAGCTTCTTGTAGTTTTAATTTATAGGCTTCTTGTTGTTCTTCAGTAAAATATTCGCGTTTAATTCCACCAGCGCCACCGTGAATTACAATTGCAAAAGAATTTGGTTCTCGCGTTTTTAATACTTCTTTTTCACTGGTTTTTGAATTGCAACCTATAAAAATTAACGTAAAGCTTAATAAATAAAATAGTTTTTTCATATTGAATGGATTTTTGATAATCAAATATATTCATTTTCAAATTGAATTAATAAAAAATGGATTTGATATATTTGCCATTGAAATGGATTCAGAAATTTTAGAGAACGACACCTATAATACTATTAAAACCGCTGTTGGAGATGCTTTGTTTAAAGAAAAAGGCAGTAAATTTATTAGTTATGCATTTCCTATAACCTCTGAAGATGAAGCTAAAATTCATTTAGAAGAGTTAAAGAAAAAACATCATTCCGCACGTCATTGGTGTTATGCATGGCAAATTGGTGTTGGTGAAATTCAATATAGAGCAAATGATGATGGTGAACCTAATAATTCTGCAGGTCAGCCAATTTATGGACAAATTTTATCAAAAGAGATTACCAATGTTTTAGTAGTAGTTGTACGTTATTTTGGAGGGACAAAATTAGGTGTTGGCGGCTTAATAAGCGCCTATAAAACAGCAGCAAAATTAATATTAGAAGAAGCTAACATAATTGAAAAAACAATTGACGTACATTTTAAACTAAATTTTGAATATATAGATATGAATAAAGTGATGCGGATTGTAAAAGAACATAACATTGAAATTCTACATCAGAAAATGGAATTAAATTGTGAATTTTTAATTTCAATCAGAAAAAAATACGCTTCTGTAGTCCAAAAATCTTTTGAAGATTTACGTTGTTTAAAAATTAAAGAAATTACTCCATAAGTTTCTCAATTTTTTCTAAAATAGAAATTGGAATTCTCATTGGTCTGTTGGTTTTCATGTTTACAAAAACCAATGTGGAATTTGCAGTTGTTAACAATTCGTTGTCTTCATTTCTAATCTCATAGTTAAATTCAATTTTTGCAGTAGGTTTTTTAACCAAAATTGTTCTTAAAGAAAGTAAATCATCATATTTTGCAGGTTTTAAGAAATTTATATTTAGACTAATTACAGGTAACATAATACCAGATTCCTCCATATTTTTATAGGTTATTCCCAATTCACGGAGCCATTCTGTTCGTCCCATTTCAAAGTATTGGGCATAGTTTCCATGATAAACAAAACTCATTTGATCAGTTTCGCTATATCTTACTCTAATTTTAATTATATTTGATAGCATTTTGAATTTTTTTAAAGATGATGTTACGTAAAAAAAAGTTAAAAATCAATAGGTATTTTATTTTTTTATGATGAAAAATATTCACATTTTTGTGGTACCAAAAAAAGGTTTAGAGATTGCTCTAAACTATCGGCTAAAATAAACATTTAAATACGATTTCAATTAACAATGACTAAAACTGCTTCATCAGTTTGGAAGGAATGCCTATCTTTTATACAAGATAATATTAAACCACAAGCTTATAAAACTTGGTTTGAGCCGATTAAACCAATAAAATTATCAGGTGAGGCTTTAACAATTCAGGTGCCTAGTAAGTTTTTTTATGAATGGTTAGAAGAACATTATATTAAATTGTTAAGGGTAGCATTGTTAAAACAATTAGGTGAAGATGCCAAGTTAATTTATGATGTTAGAATGGAAAATAGTTACAGTAGCAATAATCCGCACACTGTAAAGTTTCCAAGTTCAAATCGTAATCCAATTGTTCCTCAAGGAGTTACAGTACCAATGGATTTAAATAAGCGAGAATTAAAAAATCCGTTTATTATTCCTGGAATTCAGAAAGTTAAAATAGAATCTCAATTAAATCCAAATTACAATTTTGAAAGTTTTGTTGAAGGAGATTCAAACAGGCTAGCTCGTTCTGCAGGTATGGCAGTTGCCAATAAACCTGGAGGTACATCTTTTAATCCATTGTTAATTTACGGAGGTGTTGGTTTAGGAAAAACCCATATTGCACACGCAATTGGTGTTGAAATAAAAGATAAATATCCAGATAAAACAGTTTTATATATTTCATCTGAAAAATTTACACAACAATATATAGATTCTGTTAAAGGAAATACACGCATAGATTTTATACATTTTTATCAAATGATTGATGTATTAATTATTGATGATGTTCAATTTTTATCTGGTAAAACAGGAACTCAAGATGTATTTTTCCATATTTTTAACCATTTACACCAAAATGGAAAACAGGTTATTTTAACATCAGATAAAGCACCTGTAGATATGCAGGATATTGAACAACGTTTATTATCTCGTTTTAAATGGGGATTATCAGCAGAGTTGCAATCTCCAGATTATGAGACTCGTGTGTTAATTTTGCAAAATAAATTATATCGTGATGGTGTTGAAATGCCCGACGAAATAGTGGAATATATAGCTAAACACATAAAATCTAACGTACGTGAATTAGAAGGTGTATTAATCTCAATGATTGCACAAGCTTCTTTTAATAGAAAAGAATTTACGTTAGTTTTAGCAAAACAAATTGTTGATAAGTTTGTAAAAAACACAAAACGCGAAGTATCTATAGAATATATTCAAAAAATTGTTTCTAATTATTTTGAGCTTGATGTTGCCACTTTACAATCTAAAACAAGAAAACGTCATATTGTACAAGCACGTCAATTAGCAATGTATTTTGCTAAAAGAATGACCAAAGCCTCATTGGCAAGTATTGGTTCTCAAATAGGAAAAAGAGATCACGCAACTGTGCTTCACGCTTGTAAAACTGTTGATAATTTAACAGAAACCGACAAGCAGTTTAAGAAATATGTTGAAGACATTACAAAGAAGCTTACTTTTTAAATAAATTTCATGACTAAAATATTAATGGTTTGTTTAGGTAATATTTGCCGTTCACCATTAGCAGAAGGTATTTTAAAATCTAAAGTATATAATTTTAAAACTTTTGTTGATTCTGCTGGAACCGGAGCATACCATATTGGAAAATTACCAGATCCACGTTCTATAGCTATAGGTAGTATAAACGGAATTGATATTACGGACCAAAGAGCTAGAAAGTTTACTGTAGAAGATTTTGATAATTTCGATTTAATTTATGCTATGGACAATTCTAACTATAACAATATTATTTCCTTAGCTAGAAATGAGCAAGATAAAGAGAAAGTTAAACTTATTTTAAATGAAGTTTTTCCTGGCGAAAATTTAGATGTTCCAGATCCATATTACGGAGGTGATTTTGGGTTTAAAAATGTGTATAAAATGCTAGATGAAGCTTGTGAAATAATTGCAAAAAAAATAAATCCGAATGTCTAATTTAAAAGGTTCTTTATATTTAATTCCAACAACTTTAGGAGAATGTGATCCTATGGATGTATTGCCAATTACAGTAAAAAGAACTATTGAAACATTGGATTATTTTATTGTTGAAAATGAAAAAACTGCAAGAAAATTTATAAAAGTAATTACACCAGAAAAACTGCAACCTTCTTTAAAACTCTTTAAATTAGATAAATATGCTGATCCTGTTGAAGTTGCAACCTATTTAGATGCTTGTGAAAAAGGAATTTCTGTGGGTTTATTATCTGAAGCTGGTGTTCCTGCAATTGCAGATCCAGGGGCAGATATTGTAAAACTTGCTCATGAAAAGGGAATTCGTGTTGTTCCGTTGGTTGGTCCGTCTTCTATAATTCTTGCCATGATGGCTTCAGGTTTTAACGGACAAAATTTTGCATTTAATGGGTATTTACCAATTGATACTTCTGAAAAGAAATCAGCGTTAAAAAATTTAGAAAAAATATCATTAGAAAAAGATCAGTCTCAAATTTTTATAGAAACTCCTTACAGAAATGATAAGTTTTTACAAGATTTAAAATCAATTTTACATCCATCAACTAAATTGTGTGTTGCTTGTGATGTTACGTTACCTACCGAATATATTAAAACTTTAAGTATTAAAGATTGGAAATTTGAAAATCCAGATTTACATAAAAGACCTGCAATTTTTATAATTCATAGAAACTAAAAAAAGGCTAAAACAATTGTTTTAGCCTTTTTTTAGTGATAGTTTTAAATTTAATGTTTTATAATTGGTTTTTTATCTGCTTCAATAAATGAAACATCATACCCAGAAAATTGTTTTAAATAATTTCTTACAGAGGTACCAAAAGCATCAGAAAAGTAAAAATTACCATTACTTCTTAAAAACTTTTTAACATTTCCTGCACCTGCTAGGTGAGCTGCAGCCAAAATTCCTGATTCCGTAATTTTTATTCCGTCAATTTTCTTTCCTACGGTTCTCTCAATATCTTTTCTTAAAATCCATTTATTTAAAGAACACAGCGCTAAAAATGCTTGTTCTTGTAATTGTGGCGTGTTTAAAAATCTATGAGTGTCGTAAATGTTGAACCTTTCTAAGGTGCTTCTTCCAAATTGGTATTTTCCTAAATAACCCAAAGAGTTAACAATGTCATACTGACCTTGAGATTCTTTAAAAGCAACTGCTTCTCTAAATCCGTTGTACATTTTCCCTACAAAAGGAATGTTATCATACTCTAAGAAAATACTTTCTTCTTCAGTAGGAACAGTACTTACAACTTCCGCTGTAATACTGTTTTTGCTGTAGTTGTTTTTATTTTTTGTAAAACTTGAGACAAATATTACAAGTGCCAAACAACTTAATATTAGTATTGTTTTTTTCATAATTTAAAGGTTTTGAGGCTTTTAAATTTCGGGCAAAGATATATTTAATTTTTTAACCACCAATTTTTTTGGGTAAAAAAACACTTTTTTGGCACTTTTTTAACGAAAATTACTGTTAAAATACATGTGTTAAATGTAACTAAATCAAAGGTTTAGCTTGTTTTTTATTATCGGTTAATACCTTGTTGCGATAGCCAAACTTGGTATTTTGCCGCATATTGGTTGTGTTGAGCCAATGTTTTTGCAAACTCATGTGTTCCTATTTTTGTAATGCTTGCACACATAAAAAAGTAATCATGATTTGCAGGATTTAATACTGCGTTAATTGAAGAAATATCTGGCATTGCAATTGGGCCAGGAGGTAAACCTAAATTTTTATAAGTGTTGTATGGCGAATCAATTTCTAAGTCTTTAGTTAAAACTCTTTTTATAACAATATCACTTCCTAATTTTTCTTTTACTGCAAAAATTATAGTTGGATCGGCTTGTAAAGGCCATTGATTTTGTATGCGATTTAAATACAATTTTGCAACCATTGGACGCTCGCTAACCGTTGCAGTTTCTTTTTGAACAATAGAAGCTAAGGTAATAACTTCGTTTTGAGATAAATTTAGTTTTTTTGCTTTTCCTAATCGATCATCATTCCAAAATCTATTATACTCATCTTTCATTTTACTTCTAAATAAATTTGGAGACGTATTCCAGTAAAATTCATACGTATTAGGTATGTACATTCCTAAAGCAGTTCTTTTGTTAAAACCGTTTTCTTTTAAAAAAGTGGAATCTTGAAAAGCTGCTACTAATGAAATTGAATCAGCTTCAATTTGTTGTGCAATTCTTCCAGCTAATTTTTCAAAACTATCTTGGTTGTTAAATGATAATTTAACAGGTGTTTGTTTACCGTTTCTTAAAATATTAACTAGTTTATTGTTACTCATTCCTTCGGTAATTTTGTATTTACCTGGTTTTATGGAGTTTGGGTATCCTTTTAAATTAGCAATAAAATTAAAAGTGTTAACTCTTTTTAAATACGGACGTATTAAATTTTCTACAGTAGCATAATCGCTATTTGTTGGAATGTATAAAAAACCTTCTTTTATGGTGTTTGGTTTGTATATTTTATTGTAAAAATTATAACCTAAAACAACTCCTAAAATAAATAATAGGCCAATTATTAGTAAAAAAAGTTTTTTTAATTTCATATGTTTTATTTTATTAATTGATATAATAATTCGTCTTTATATTGTTGTTTTGAGTAAATCCAATCTTTTTTATTACCTGTTAATTTGAAATTAAATTTTTCAAATAATGCAATGCTTTTTGTGTTTTCGGAAGTAATATTTGCAAATATTTGGTGAACATTTAAATATTGAAAAGCATAATCTATTGTTAACTCTAATCCTTCAGCTGCAAATCCTTTATTTTCAAATTCAGGTAAAATTAAAATTCCAATACCAACTCTGTTATGTTGTGGATTAAAATCGAACAAATCAATCATACCAACCTGAATATTTTCTGAATTACAAATTACAAATCTATATTGTTTTGCTTCGTAAATATCCTGATGCGCATTAGTTATGTATTGTTTTAATAAATATTTAGAAAAAGGAACTTGCGTACTACTTATTTCCCAAAAGCGCTCATTATTTTCTGTAGTATACAAAAAATCGAGATCTTCAGGCTCTAATGCTCTTAAAATAATATGTTTACCAATTAGGTTAGCCATTATATATCAATATCTCCTTCAAAAACAAATTGTGCAGGTCCTTTTAAAAATACATTGGTATAATTTGTTCCTTCGTTTTTAAAGGACACTTCTAAGTTACCACCTAAAACTTCTATTTTAATATTGTTTTTAGTAGTTTTATTTGCTTTGTGTGCAGCAATTGCTACGGCAGTAACACCAGTTCCACAAGCCAACGTTTCATCTTCAACACCACGTTCATAAGTTCGCACTTTAAACGATTGATCATTTAAAACTTCAACAAAATTAACATTAGATCCTGTTTTAAAATAGGGTGCTCCATATCTAATTTTAGCGCCTTCTTCTTTTACATTTATTGTTGAAACAGTATTGCAAAAAGTAACATGATGTGGTGATCCAGTATTTAAAAAAGAATGCGTTTTTTCTTCTAAAATTTCAGAAACATCAATCATTTTTAAACTAACAATTTCATTTTCAATACTAGCGTAATGTAATCCATCAACAGCATCAAAAGTTGTTTCATTTTCTATAACGCCTAATTGTTTTGCAAAAGCAACTAAACATCTGCCACCATTACCACACATACTTCCTTCATTTCCATCGGCATTGTAATATACCATTGTAAAATCTTGTTGTTTAGATGGTTCTAATAAAATAAGCCCGTCAGCACCAATTCCAAAACGTCTATTGCACAATTTTTCAATTAATTGAACATCTTTTTTAGGAAAAAATAGACTTCTATTATCTACCATAATAAAGTCGTTTCCTGTGCCCTGATATTTATAAAAATGTAATTTCATTGATGCAAATGTAATAAATAATCTATTGTTTTTAAGATTTTAAAACAATGGAAATTTAGTTTTGTTAAAATGCGTTAAATGAGCGTTAATAAAGCGTTAAAGCAATTTTTCGAATAAAATAAATGTATAATTTTGAGTGTTGATTAATAAATTAAAAAATTTTTAAAGATGAAAAAAATATTGAGTATTGTGCTGTTTTCAGCTTTAGGAGGCGCTTTAACTTTAGGAGCTTATAAAACATTTTTAGAAAAACCTCAAGTTGTATTTGAACAATCTGGAGCTTTAAATTCTAAAACAGTAAACACAAATTATAGCGATGCAGTTTTTGCTGGAGCTGAAAATATAGATTTTACCATAGCGGCTGAAAAAACGTTAAATTCTGTGGTACACGTTAAAAATACGATGCTTCAAACTATAAAAGATCCGTTTGCTGAATTTTTTTACGGGCAAGGAAATGGAACACGTCAATTTGCACAAACCGGAACGGGAAGTGGTGTAATTATTTCTTCTGATGGTTATATTGTAACAAATAATCACGTAATAAATAATGCTACTGAGATTGTTGTTGTTTTAAATAATAAAAAGGAATTTAAGGCAAAAGTTATTGGTACTGATCCAACTAACGACATTGCACTTATTAAAGTTGACGCTAAAGATTTACCATATGTAACTTTTGGAGACTCTGATCATATTAAAGTTGGTGAATGGGTTTTAGCAGTTGGAAATCCTTATAATTTAACATCTACGGTAACTGCTGGAATTGTAAGTGCAAAAGGAAGAGATTTAGATGGAAACGGAAGTGTAGATTCTTTTATACAGACAGATGCGGCCGTAAACCCTGGGAATAGTGGAGGAGCGTTAGTAAATACCAGAGGAGAATTGATTGGTATTAATACTGCCATTTCTTCTATGACAGGTTCTTTTGTTGGGTATTCTTTTGCAGTACCATCTAATATTACTAAAAAAGTAATAGAAGATTTAATGGAGTTTGGAAATGTGCAAAGAGCAATTTTAGGAGTTGTTGGAGGTGAATTGGATGGTAAATTAGCAGAAAATTTAGAATTAGATAATACTGAAGGGTTTTATATTTCTGATGTTTCTGAAGGATCTGGAGCCGCAAAGGCAGGTTTAAAAGCAAAAGATATTATTATTAAGCTAGATGGAAATAAAATTTCTACTTTTTCAGATTTATCAGGGTTTTTAAGAACTAAAAGACCAAATGATAAGGTAAATGTAACTTATTTACGTAATAATGAAGAAAGAACAGTGGAAGTTACACTTACAAAAAATGAAGTTAGTAAGGTTTCTACATTAGGTTTAGAGTTGAAAAACTTAGATGCTGCGGAATTAAAGAAATTAAAAATTGGGAATGGCGTTAAGATTTCTGATATATTAAATAAAGAATTGCTTAACTACGGTGTAAAAAAAGGATATGTTATTACTGAAATAAATGGTAAAAAAGTGTACACTGTTGATGATGTAAATGAAATGATTTCAGCTAAATCATCTAACGAAGTAATGCGTATTGAAATGGTAAATTTACAAGGTGAAGTAGAAAGATATATTTTTAGATAAAAAATTTGTTTGTTTGATGTTAAAAAGGCCTTTCTAATTTTGGAAAGGCTTTTTTATATTTAAAATATTAAATAACTAAACTATTATAGTTAACAGCATTTGCATTAAAATAAAAAAGCTAGCTAAAAAGCACTTTTTAGCTAGCTTTTAAATTATACTTTTTAAGTTTTTATGTGAATATAATTTGGGTTCTGTCTCCATCACACATTTCATAAAATTGACCAATGGTAATAATATCAATTACTTCATCAGATAGGTCTTCTTTTTTTAATTTAAACATATCTATAGCTAATTTGCACGCATAAATTTTACCTCCACCAGCAGAAATCATTTCTAAAAATTCATCAACTGGAGGTATATCTAACGCTTCCATTTGTTTACGCATCATACTTGAAACAGCCGATTCTACACCTGGTAATCCACCTAACATTGTTGGAAAAGGTAGTCCGCCAGGCATTCTCATTGCAGGATTTCCTGTTGTTGCTGTATGTAAATTATTCATTGTTTTTTTAGTAATAGCATCTAAACCAAAAAATGTAAAAAACACATTGGTTTCTATACCTTCCATTACGGCTCCATTAGCCATTACCAAACTAGCATAAACATCTTCTAAACTTCCCTTGGCACAAATTAAGCAAACTTTCTTTAAAGGTTTTTTTTCTGTACTCATTTTTTTAAATTTTAATTATTTATAAATAACACTAGTTGAATAGTTTAAATACAACTTGTTGGTTTTGGAATTCCAGCAATTTTTGCTGAAAATTTTAATGGTCCTTTTGGAAATAAAGCATATAACTCTTTAATGTCAACAATACCTGATTTTCCAACACTTCTAATTGTTAGGTTTTCTTTAGCAATTGTTTTTTCACGTAAAAAGTTTAAAACTTCAAAATGTTTAGGTGTTAATTCAATTCCTATTTCACTTGCAATTTCTTTTGCAATGGCTTCATTCCATTGATTCATATCTTCTAAGTATCCGTCTTCAGAAACATTTACTTGAACTCCTGCTATAGTTTTTACTGGCATAATTATTTATTTTTATTGTTATTTTTTGGTTATTTGGTTTCGGGTTTTATATCAAAAATTTTTCCTTTAAAACTCATATTTCTGTGCACAAATGGTATTGGAATTCCCTTTAAAAGCATATTCCAATAAATCCATCTAAAAGCTAATTTTCCCCAATGGTTTAAAACACTTTCTTTTAATAATTTTAAAGGACCAAATTTTGCAAAAGGGAAATTACCATGAACTGGTTCGGTTACATAGTTAAAATCTATTAATAAAGCTTTGTTATTACCGGTTTCAATAAAACAGTTTGCATGTCCATCAAATTCATTTTTTAAAGGATATCCATCAATATATAAAAGTATGTTATCTGTTAATGTTTCAGCCTGAAAATGTGCTACTGAACCTGCTTTTGATGCTGGAACATTGGTAGCATCACCAATTACAAAAATATTTTCGTGCGCTAAAGATTGTAATGTATTATGATGCGTTGGTATAAAATTTAAATCGTCTCCTAAACCAGATTTTTCAATAACTTTATCTCCCATATTGGTTGGTATAGAAACCAGCAAATCAAAAGGAATCCTTCTACCTGCATAATCTACAATTTCTTTTGCATCATTATCAACGCTTTCAATAGCAAAATCTATTTCAATTTTTATACCTTTCTCTTTTAAAAGATAATTTAAAGCTGTTGTACAAGTAGGTTTTGTAAATGCTCCAGAAAGTGGTGTAACATAGGTAATCTCAACTTTATCTCTCATTCCTTTTTTGCGGAAATAATCATCGGCTAAAAAAGCAAATTCCAAAGGAGCAACTGGACATTTAATTGGCATTTCAGTAATATGAACAACTAATTTACCGCCTTCCCAATCTCTTAATTTATTTCGTAAGGCCAATGAACCTTCATAGGTGTAAAAATCAAAAATGTCTTTTTTCCATAATGGTCCTACTAAACCTGGTGTTTCTTCTGGAACAATTTTAGAACCTGTTGCAATTATAAGTACATCATAATGTAATGTTTCATCTTCTAATTGAACTTTATTTTCTTCTGGAAAAATTTGTTCTATTTTCTTCTGAATATAATTTACATCTTTAGGAATAAACTTTTTACCAACTTTTTTTACCTGATTTTCGGTATAAATATCAAAAGGTAGAAATAAAAATCCAGGTTGATAGTAATGGGTTTTAAATTGATCTACAATTGTAATTTTCCATTGGTCTTTATATAATTTATGTCTTAAATGATTTGCCATCATTGTGCCAGAGGTTCCAGCTCCTAAAATAAGTAAGTTTTTCATTGTTAATAGTTTAGTTGTAATTATTGGGAATTATAAACTTTAATTTATTAAATTCTCATTACAGTAAAGTTACTTTAGTCACATATAATTTAAGATGATAAAAGTCAGTTTTTAATGTTACTTAAGTTACATTAAAACTAAAATTATGTCTTGTTCTAAAGTGGATATTTTGATGTAGGTTTTAAAAAAAATATGAGTACTTTTAGCACAGAATTTATAGCTATGCCTTTAACAATTGAACAAAAAATATTAGAATTACGAGAAGAGTTAAATCAACATAATTACAATTATTATGTATTGGATAATCCTACTATTTCCGATTTTGATTTTGATTTAAAATTAAAAGAATTGGAAAAATTGGAAACTGAAAATCCACAGTTTTTTGATGCAAATTCGCCAACACAGCGTGTTGGAGGAGAAATTACCAAAAATTTTGTAACGGTTACCCATAAAAACAGGATGTACTCGTTAGATAATTCTTACTCAAAAGAAGACTTGTTAGATTGGGAAAAACGAATTCAAAAAATAATTGGTACTGAAGAGATTAGTTATACCTGTGAATTGAAATACGACGGAGCATCAATAAATTTAAGTTACCAAAATGGTGTTTTGGTAAGTGCTGTTACCCGAGGAGATGGATTTCAGGGAGATGAAGTTACGGCCAATATAAAAACTATTAAATCTATTCCGCTGGTTTTAAAAGAACCATTTTTAGAGAATTTTGAAATTAGAGGTGAAATAATTTTACCTTTTGACGGATTTAATAAAATGAATGAAGAAAGGATTGACATTGGTGAAGAGCCTTATAAAAATCCAAGAAATACAGCTAGCGGAAGTTTAAAATTACAAGATAGTGCAGAAGTAGCTAAACGACCTTTAGATTGTTTATTATATCATATTGTAGCGGATAAAAACCCAATTGCTACTCATTTTGAAACCCTTGAAAAAGCTCGATTACTAGGATTTAAAGTGCCCGATGCCATAAAAGTGTGTAAATCTATGGAAGATGTATTTTTATTTATTGAAAAATGGAATACAAAACGTTTTGATTTACCGTATGAAACTGATGGCGTTGTAGTTAAAGTAAATTTGTTAGCACAGCAAGACGAGTTAGGTTATACAGCAAAATCACCTCGTTGGGCAATTGCGTATAAATTTAAAACAGAGCAAGAAAGTACAATTTTAAATGAAATTACGTATCAGGTTGGAAGAACAGGTGCAATTACACCAGTTGCAAATTTAGAACCAGTGGAACTTGCAGGTACCACTGTAAAAAGAGCATCATTACATAATGCAGATCAAATAGAAAAGTTAGATATTAGAGTAGGAGATACAGTTTTTGTTGAAAAAGGAGGCGAAATTATACCAAAAGTTGTAGGTGTAGATTTGGAGAAACGTCCGTTAAATTCTGTTCCAACCAACTATATTACACATTGCCCAGATTGTAATACCAAATTGGTAAGAACTGAAGGAGATGCAAAACATTATTGCCCAAATGAATATGGTTGTCCAACCCAAATTACTGGTAGAATTCAACATTTTATTAGTAGAAAAGCTATGAATATTGATGGAATTGGCGCTGAAACTATTGAATTATTGTTTAAAGAAGGATTAATAGCAAATTATGCCGATTTGTATGAATTAAAAGAAGAACAAATTATTCCTTTGGAAAGAATGGCAGAAAAATCGGCTCAAAATATTATTGTTGGTATTGAAAAATCGAAAGAAATTCCTTTTGAAAAAGTGTTGTTTGCTTTAGGAATAAGATTTGTAGGTGAAACGGTTGCTAAAAAGCTGGCAAAGCATTTTAAATCTATAGATAATTTAATGAAAGCGTCTTTTGATGAACTAATTACGGTAGATGAAATAGGTGAGAGAATAGCTAAAAGTGTTATTGATTTTTCAAATAATTTGGTAAATATTCAGCAAGTAGAACGTTTAAAAAGTTATGGTGTTCAGTTAGAAGTTTCTGCAGAATCACTTCAAAATACGTCTACAATTTTACAAGGAAAAATATTTGTAGTTTCAGGTGTTTTTACCCATTTTGATAGAAACGAATTAAAAAAATCTATTGAAGATAATGGAGGAAAAGTGGCAAGTTCAATTTCATCAAAAACCACGTATGTAATTGCTGGAGACAATATGGGACCAAGTAAGTTAGCTAAAGCCGAAAGTTTAGGAGTTCCAATTATTACTGAGTATGATTATTTAAAATTATTGGAGTAGCAATTATTTAAAGAAAATATCATAAGCATATCGAGCAATCATTAAAGTAACAATTACTAAAAAAATTGTTCTTACAAATTGATTACCCCTTTTTAGGGCTAAACGTGTGCCAATTATGTTGCCGGTAATGTTACAAATTGCCATTAAAATGGCTAGTTCAATTATAAAATCCCCGTTTTTAATAAAAACTAGCAATGCAAAAATATTGGTAACACAGTTAATTACTTTAGAATAGGCAGATGCTTCTACAAATTCAAACCCAAAAACAACTACAAAAGCTAATACCAAAAAACTACCAGTTCCCGGACCAAAAAAACCATCGTAAAAACCAATAATTAAGCCAATTATTGAGCCGTAAATTACCATTTTATTTAACGATAATTTTTTAGTTTGTATGTTTCCTAAGTTTTTTTTGATAAAAGTATAAATAGCAATGGCTATTAAAATTACTAAAATTAAAGGTTTTAGGGTGTTTACATTTATGTAGCTTACGGTTTTTGCACCAAAATAGGATGCAACAGCAGCCCAAAAGGCAATAACAAATAGTACTTTAAAGTTGAATTTTATTTTTTTTGAATACTGAACAGCCGAAATACTTGTACCAGCTAAAGCTGCAATTTTATTGGTTCCAAATAAAGTAGGAATATTAGTGTTTGGCAAGTTAATTAATAAAGCCGGTAATTGTATTAAGCCACCTCCACCAACAACTGAATCTATAAAACCTGCAATAAACGAAAAAATAGCCAATGAAAGTAGGCTAAGAAAGCCATAATCAGATACAAAGCTTAAAAATTCCATGGATGCTATTGGTAATTTATTTGGAGCTCAAATATATTATTTTTTAACAATTGTATCCTTAATTTTTTGTGCTTAAATTATACTGAATATTAAAATGAATTTTTAAAAAAGATAGGTTGACTAAAAAGCGTAAAAAACGTCATTTTGAATTTGTTTCAGAATGACGAAAATATAATTTTTAAGTAGACTTATGCAATACAATAAAGATTTAAGAATTATATATGATCAATAATAATTCTATTTCGTTTAATTTTAATTTTTCCTTCGTTTTCAAGTATTTTTAATAATCTAGAAACTACCACGCGAGATGTATGAATATCATTAGCAATTTCCTGATGTGTAATTATTAATGTGTTGGTATTCATTATTTTAACCTTATCGGTTAAATATTTATGAAGTCTATCATCTAATTTCATAAAAGCTAAGCTATCAATAGATTCTACCATTTCAATTAAACGCAAATGGTAACTATCTATAATAAAATGTCTCCAGCTTTTATATTTTACAAGCCAATCTTCAATTCTATCAACTGGAATAAAAATACCTTCGGTTTCTTTTTCAGTAACACCTCTAAACATACTTTTGGTTCTATTTATACAATTGATAAATGAAATGGCACACGTATCTCCTTTTTCTAAAAAATATAAAGCTATTTCTTCGCCATTCGTATCTTCTCTAATAATTTTTACGGCACCATTTAAAATTAAAGGAATATGAGTCATTTTATCGCCAATATCCAATAAAAGTTCGTTGGGATTTATGGTTCTATGAATGCCACAATTTATAATTTCTTCAATAAGTTCGTTTTCAAAAATAAGTGAATAATAATCTTTTAATTTTTCTCGTAAAAATTCTTTATCTGTAGTCATATTTTTAGAATGGTTATTATAACAAATTTAAGAAATTTATATAAAAAAACTCCTGATTTGTCTCAGGAGTTTTTTAGTTGAAAATATTAATTTAAAATAGTTTAAAACTTCACTTGTAATTGCATTAAAAGTGCATCATTATTTACAGTAGTTGCAGTTTCAATTTTGTTTTGATAATTTACTTGTAATCTTGTATTATCATTAAAGAAATAGTTAACACCTAGAGTCATCATTTCTTGGTAACCAATTTTTTTAATATCTAAATCTTGGTCAAAATATTCATATTTAAAAACTGGTTGCCATTGTTTATTAATGTCATAAGATGCCATTACATAAGCTCCAGCTCTTTTTTCTCCTAATTCTAAAGGAGTTGCTCCACAACCACCACCGGCAGCTCTGTTATAATCACCTTCATCATAAATATATTCACCAGTAACATTAAATTTGTTATAATTTATTGCAACTTCGGCACCATAAGTAGTTCTATCGGTTTCGTTATTATTTGGATAACCATATCTAAAGCTACCACCAATTGATAAAAAGTCTAATACTTTATAAGAAGCTCTACCTACAATATCTTTTTTAGTATTGTTATCAACAACTCCTAAACCACGACCATTCATTAAAGCAAGCGCATAGCGGAATTTTGTTTGAGAAGTTCCACCTAATAACATTAATCCGTAATCTCTTTGAGGAGAAACTAATTGATCTGAAACAGTAGCTCTATCAATAGTTGTTAAACTATGGCAAGCTGTATTTACTTCTAATCCAAAAGGTTGTTTAAATGAACCAACAGAAACTTTTGCCCACTCATATTTATCATAAGTTATAAAGGCGTCCATTAAATATACATTTCCATCTGAAGAAATAAAGTCACTGGTTTCAACCATTGCGTAGTATGAAAATGTTCTGTTTACTCTACCACGAACTCCAAAACGAGCTCTTTTAAATTTAAAAGTACTTGTTTCATCATCGGTAAAATTTGAATCGTATTCAGGTTGAAAATATCCAAAAAATGTTGTGCTACTTGTTGAAGGAACACCACTAGCACTTGCATTAGCAGGTGCATCACCTTCGCATCCTTGGGCAAATGAAGTACCAAATGAAAGTGTAAATAGAACTGAGAATAATAATATTATTTTAGATTTCATATTGTATAGTTTTAAAATTAAAAGCCCTAAAAACTTTTGTTACCTATTAATGTGTAAAACAATGTTAAAAATGGTATTTACATTTTTTAGGGCTTTGATGAGGTTAATTGTTATTGAACAAGTGGTAAACTTTTAGAAACACTGGCACTCCATTTATTAGTTGTCCAAGCATTGTTGCTATTGTACAAACCGTTCATACCATATGTTAAGCTATAAGCATCATAACCTAAAACTCTTAACCAAGCGGTTATAACTGCTGAAGTTTGACCCGTGTAACAGTATGTAACAACTTTAGCACTAGGATCTATACCTAAAACGCTATTGTCTGCAATTGTTAATGGATTAATTCTTACAGCACCATCTATATGTCCAAAAGCACCGTAATCTGCAGAAGAGAAGTAATTATTGATGAAATACGACTCTGGAGCAGCTAAAACATCACTTCCTTTAGCTGTTTTAAAACCATCGGCTAAAACTGTTTCTACACGGCTTTTTAATATAGTTTGGCCATCTGTAGATAATGAAGATAAAGCTGGTTTTGTGTAAACTCCATTAGCAGGAGCAGAAGCATAAGACCAATTTGAACTTGAACTTGCTATGTTTCCTATGTTGTTATTCCACGATGAAGCTGTAGTAGAGTTCCAGCCAGACATTCCCCATTTTAAAGCTTGAGTATTACTAAATCCATAAAGACGCATTAAGGCTGTTGCATAACAAGCAGTTTGACCTGTGTAACATACTACTAAAACAGGTTTTGTTCCAGCAGAAGTTCCTTCAGCTAATATATTTGAAAGTGTTACATTTTTTGCTCCAGAAATATGACCAGCTGCAAAATCTGTTGAACTTCTAATATCAACAATATAATATTTGTCTAAAAAGGTATTTAAATCAGCATCTGCAGGAGCACTTGCAACAAAACTTACACCATCTGGAGACGATAAAATTTTGTCTAAATCTGCGTTTGCAGAAATCATATAATCTGCCAGTATAGTTTCTGTAGGCGTTGCAACAACTAAAGTATCATCACCTTTATCACAAGATGTTAAAAAAAGTGTTGGAATAAAAAATAATCCGATTAATATTAAGGTTAATTTTTTCATAATATGTTTGTTTTGGTTATTATAATTGAGCCCTAAGGCATTGTTATTCTACTACAGGGAATTTTTGAATTTCTTTAGATGAAAATCCATTCCAGCCTTTTTCATTTAAAGTACTATTCATATAACTATTAGCTCCGTAACCTAAGTTATAAACATCGTATCCTAAAACTTGTAAATATGCTATGGCATATGCAGCTGATTGACCTGTATCGCAACTAACTAATATTTTTTTATCTACAGGTAAAGTGTATAAATTAGTTGTTGATGCTAAGGAAGAGCTAGGTTGGTATCTAACAGCACCAGGTACGTGTCCAAAATTGTATTTTTCTTCCGTTGTATAGTTAGCAGTATAATATTCACTTGGGTTTTCAAATACTGTTTCTACTTTTACAATAAAATCTTTATATGGTTTAGCAAACGCTTCTTTTAGGCGTGCTTTTAAAATATCTTTTCCTTCAATTTTCCCCGTTGTAATAGTTGGAGTAGCTCCTTTTTCAGGTAATGGATTTGCAGTAGTTTCTAATTTATCGGCAAAAGCATCTGATGAATTTTTTTTCCATATGTTAGTGGCAAATTCTTCATCCCAAGAACTCATTCCCCATTTTAAATTATAAACATTGTTGTAGCCTGCCAAGCGCAATAATCCGGCATAATAGGCGGCAGATTGACCTGAATAACAAACAATTGTTATTTTATCATATTCTACTGGTTTAATTTTAGTTTCAAAATAATTTAATAATTCTGGTCCTTCAACATTTACAGCATTTTGAATGTGGCCATAAGCATACCAATCTTCGCTTCTAATATCTAAAACTAAGTATTTTTTGTTTTTTACATTTTCTTTAATTTCAGGTGCTAAAATTAATGCTGGAGCCATTTCACTGTTTATGAAATTTCCGTTGGCTTCTAAATATTGAACTAATTTTTCAAATTCAGTAGGATCATTTATTTGTTGTGTGTTACTTTTAAAACTGCTTAATGCTAAAAAAGCTAAAAAAAGTAGCGATAAGTATACTGTTGTTTTTTTCATTCTGTTTGTTTTTTAAATTAATATTTGGTAACAATTATTGCTTTGGATTGCAATAATTGTTACCTCTAAATTAGTTACGAAAACGTTTGAAATTTATGATTTTTGTCAGTAAAATGTTATATATAATAGGTATGCTTAGTTACTTAAGTTACATATGTAAAAAGCTGTATATCAATTATATAAAGTTTTTTTTGAAAAAAAACGAAAATTTTAAAAGGGAAAAAAAGTGGAGTTGTTTTTTTATTGAATTTTTGTAAATAAAAAAAAACTTTTTTAAACAATTTAAAAGGATTTGAAAAGCTGATTGTTGTATAAAAAAAAAGCTGTTTTAAAAATAAAACAGCTTTAAAATACTTTAAATTAACAACCGCCTTCTGCGGGTTTCTTTTTCTTTTTTTCTACAGTTATTACCTTTTTAGGAGTAACAACTTTTACTGGTATTGGTTTTTCAATTGTAGCTGCTTTTTTAATAGATTCATCAATAAAAGCTTTAATATCTGCAATTGGTTTTTCAATGGTATCATTTATGGTTATTAATTGATTTTGATAGTAACTATTTTTAATAGTAGCCATTTTTACATTTGAATATCCAAGTTGGGTTAACAATAAAAACGGTACAGTTACATCGTTGGTAGTTGTACCATATAAAATAATTGTTTTATTATTGTTTTTTAAGTTATTTAAAATACTGGTGTTTTTATCACTTAAAATTTCAGGTGTATAAATGTTTATTGCATTTTCAAGATGTCCTTTATCAAATTCAAACTGGTTTCTTACATCAACCAATACTACATCATTACCTTTTAAAGCATCAAGTGCAACAAAATGATTATTGGTAGTGATTGTTTCTAAGGTTGTTTTGGAGTTATTAACATACAAATGTTTTGGTTTTTTGTACGATAATACGGCAATTAAAACAACCAATATTGATATAACTCCTGCTATTGATATTCTTTTAGTTTTTTCTAATTCTTTCATAATAAATAGTTTATAAAATTGAAAAATTAACAACCACCTTCAGCAGGTTTTTTCTTTTTCTTTTCAACCGTAATTACTTTTTTAGGAGCAGCTTTTTTAACAACAATAGGTTTATCGGCCTTAATCTGCTCTGGATATACAACACCAAAAAACATACTTGCCGCTTTTCTTGTGTTAAATAACTCATAGTCTAGGTTTGTCATGTTTTCCGTTGGAGAAGGTGGGTTAATAATAGTATTGTACCAATTATTTAAACCTCCTTTTAAAACTTTTAAATTTTTATAATTTAATCTATTGCATATAACCCAAGCTTGATCTGCGTAAATATTATCATTTGAATATAAAATTACGCTGTATTGACTTTGGTTTAAATACGGAATAGAATCTTCATCTAATAATTTTTTTAATGGAATATTAATTGCGTTTGGCAATGAATATTTTTCGTATTCAGCTTCATTTCTAACATCAATTAAAATAAATGAAGGATCTTGATTTATTATTTTATCTGCTAAAACATCAGAGGAAATATATCTTTCAGTACTTGAAGCTTTACTTAACAATTCTGCAGGATCTATACCTTCATGTTTAACATATTTTGGTAGTAAAACTAAGCCTGCCGCAAGAATTACAAATATTATTGCTAAAATTGTATATCTAAAAGATGAAACTTTTGCTAATTTTCTATTAACCATTGTGTTATTTTTTTAATTAGTAAAATATTTTTTTAGTTCTTTTTCTAATCATATCAGAAAGTTTGAAAATAACAATTGCAAGGGCAGTGAATAAGAATACAAACCAATAACGGTTTACACCTAAAGAATCCATTAGGGTAATGTTACCCATAAAACTACCTTCGTAAATTGGTTGAAATAGTGTAAATAATTCAGAGAAAATAAATACACCAACCATTATACCTACTACATATATTATTGCATCTATTTTACCAATGGCTACAGATGTTAGTGCTGTTCCTGGACAAAATCCTCCAGCAACAAATCCTACTCCCATTATTGCACCACCAATAATTGCACCCCATAAATAAGTTGGATGAACATATAATGCGCTCATATCTAAATAGCCTAGGTAATCCATGTACAATATACCTATTAAAGATACCAAAGCAGCTGTGAAAAACACTTTTAACACAGCAAAATCATAGCCGTAAAAAACTCCTGCTAATTTTCTTGATGATGAAAAACCAGAGGCTTCTAATATAAATCCGAAAGCAATACCAATAATAATTGCAATAATATTACTCCATTCGTAAGGAATTACTCCATTTGGAATTAAAGGTCCCATATATTTTTAATTTTTAAATTATTAAATCCAATTTTTTCTAAAGAAATACGCAACTAAATATCCAGTACCAAATATACCTAGCATAGTTATAAATCCACCTGTTGAAAGCACTGCCATTCCGCTTAGCGCTGCACCACTTGTACAACCGCGCGCTATCTGAGCACCTAAACCAAAAAGAATTCCTCCACCTAAGGCAAAAACTAATCTACGTTTTCTAGTTATTTTTGGAGAATGTTGTACTCTCCAACCAATTCTATTAGATAATCCTCCAGAAATAAAAGCGCCAATTAATACACCTAAGGTTTCAAAAACAAGCCAATTGTTCATTGGAGATTCATTGTCTTTTATAAATTTGCTGTAATATTCATTGGCTTCTGCGTGTGAATGAGTTACTGTATCAACTATTGTTACAACACTACTTTTCATAGCGCCACTAGCACCTAAACCTCTTCCAGTCATATAAAAAGTGAATAATATTAAAATTCCCAATAGAAATCCACCAAAATATGGATTCCAATACATATGACTATTTTTTTGTTTTTCTGTCTTCATTTTTTTTATTTTAATATAAATAACGAGTTATTTGACCTGCTTCAACCATTACAAATCGGAAAATTAAACCACCAATTAAAATTAAAATTGCTGGTACTGCTACAGGAACTTTATAACCTATAAGTTCAATTAATTCTAAAATTGCAGGAACAATAAGTCCAAGTATAATTACAAATCCAAAAAACATTAACGTAAACTCTCCACCTACTAATAGTTGCATAGCCTCTAGTTGTACTTCAGATCCAGCGTACATTCCCATTAACATATGTACAATTAAACCAAGTTCTAAAACAATTAAAGCTAAATCTATTTTACTAAATAAGTGTATTTCCTTTTTAGTTTTTGATAAAAGTATAATGGTTGCTGCGCCTGTTGATAAACCAGAAACTAAAAATAAAGGACCTAGTATGGCATTGTTCCATAACGGTCTAGCATTAAATGCAGATAGTAAAATACCAGTATAAACTCCTAAAATAATGGATAATGGAATTAATGCATAGGCCATATTTACTCTATTATCCTTTAAGAATTTTTCAAATTTATTTAAAAATTCAAATTTCAATTCCCATTTTGGAAAAATTTCAGAATAATAACTAAACACCCATAAAAATGATATTGGAGTTATTATAAGTAATACCCAAGCTCCCCAACTCATAGGAGATTCAATTCTTATAGTTGTGTATAATCTCCAAAAATAAAATTTGTGAGTAAGGTCATAAAACAATGCTAATAAACCTAATGTTAAAGCAATTGGTGATATAATTGAGGCATATTTAACAGCTGTAGGATATTCTTTATCCTTTTTTAAAACTGTTATTAAACCTGCAAAAAACAATAAACCTGCAGCTAAACCTCCTAAAAATAAATATACTGATATTGGCCAATGCCATATTTCTAATGAAGGATCTATATTCGGAATATTTCTTCCACTTGTAAATAATTCTTCTTGCATACTTTACTATTTTTAAATTAAATAATAAACATTAGGTTTAGTTCCTGCTTCTGGAGCCAACGTTTTATGTTTTCTGTTTTTTAATAATTCTGATACTTCGCTGTTTGGATTGTCTAAATCACCAAAATACATACATTTAGTTGGACAAACAGAAACGCAAGCAGGAAGCTGACCTTTTTCTAATCTGTGATGACAAAACGTACATTTATCTACATAACCATCTGGATGTTGATAACGAGCATCGTAAGGACAAGATTCTATACAAGCACCGCAACCAATACATTCATCGCCAGTAACAAGTACAATTCCATTATCTAATTGATGACTTGCGCCAGTTGGGCAACAACGTACACAAGGTGCATTTTCACAATGGTTACATCGTTCCGATTTTAATTCTAATTCAATATTAGGATAGGCACCGTTTACAACTTCGGTAATCCAATCTCTACAGTACCCAATTGGTACATCATTTTCAGTTTGACAAGCAACAACACAGTCGCTACAACCAACACATTTTAATGTGTCTATAACCATTGCATATCTCATATC
>NZ_JBFHHX010000022.1:0-31448 GCF_041596795.1 Lutibacter sp. | reverse complement strand
TTAAACGGATCAATAATATGTGCTGCATCTCCCGCAACCTCTGGCATTGATGAGGTGTTTGATGTAATTACAGGAACACCGCAACCCATAGCTTCAAGCATAGGAATTCCAAAACTTTCTCGTAACGATGGATACAAGAATATTTTACACAAAGAATAAATTGCAGGTAAATCTGTATTTACCACATAACCAGTTAAAACTATTTGTTCTATTAGTTGTTTGTCGCCAATTTCATCAAGTAATTTTTCTAATTCTTTGGAATCATAATCTAACATAACTAGTTTATAGTCAGATTTACTTTCTTTTAAAAAGTCGGAAAAAGCTTTAAGGGTTCCTTTAGTATTTTTTTTAGGGTCAGTATTTCCTAGGAAAAAGAAAAAATGGTCTGGTAATTTATATTTATCCTTTACTCTTTTTAACTCAATTTCATCTGAAACAGGTTTAAAATGTGTACTTACACCATTATAAATTGCAGCAAGACGCTTGTCGTTTTTCATTCCAAAAAAATCACCAATTCTATTTTTTTCAAAATGAGAAACTGTAACTATTTTATCACTTTTTTTAACAACACGCGGAATAACTAATCTTCTATAAACATTTCCAAATTTTTGATACGTAGAAGCACTTCCAGAAAGAATTTTATAGTAACTACTTTCCATATAAATAATATCATGTAAAATGGTTATTAACGGAATGTTACTAAAAATAGGAGCGGTATTGCTGGTACAATGTAAAATTTCACAACCGTACTTTTTAGCAGCTTTTGGCAATGCAATTTGTTCCCACATTGGGTAAATACCACCATCAAGTTCAATAATTTTAAAATTTGATGTTTCGGTTAAAACGGAGTGGTCTTCATCTGGCTTAACAAATATAAAATACTGATTTTCTTTGTCAATAATTTGAAGATTTCTAATAAGCTCTAAAGCAACCATGTCCATTCCATGTTTCTTCTTACGAAAAAGTCGTTGTCCTTCTATTCCTATAATCATACTCTATAATTTTATTGAAACATTTTTAGTTTATTCTATTTATTTTTTGGTGTGCTAGACGTGTGTTGTGTGTGTATAAAGGTTTTGTTAGCTCCTTTTATTTTAAGTAGCGACAACAGCATCATAAACATTCCTTTTGGTAAACTAATTAATGCTTTAAGAGTTTTTAAGTTGTAAAACAATTTTGGTACTGAAAGTATAAAAGACAGTACACAAGCACCTATTAAAACAAGCCAATACACTAAAAAATTAGGTGAATTATCTAACAGAAAATTTAAAATGATAAATGCAGCTCCAAACAGTATTACAGCTCCTAAAAGTAAAATTCTTGGAGGTTGAATAAATTGAATTGCCTTATCAAAATAATCAATATTTCCTTTGGTAATTAAATCTTTGGTTGCGGTTAAAATATCTTTTCTGAAATAATGAAATTGTGCAGAAAGCCATCTTCTGCGTTGATTTCCAAACACTTCTGATTTTTGAATTTTTTCATCATAAACAATAGCGTCATCTAAATAAACAATTTTACGACCTTCTTTAAGCATTTTTAGCTCAATTTCTTTGTCGAAACCACCTACAGCAGTAACTGTAGCCATCATATTTTTAAAATACGCATAATTAAACGCCATTCCCGAGCCAATAATGGCAGAAGACAATCCTAAAACCCTGTGACCTTTTCTAAAAATATTATTGTTAATTTCTTCGCTAACAGCATCTAATATTGCCCAAGAGTTGTTGGTGTTTTTTGCAGTTCTGTGGCCTTGTACTGCAATAAATCCGTATTCAAAAGCAGCGTTTATTTTACTTAAAAAATCTGTAGCCATTACGTTATCAGCATCTAAAACAACTCCAATTTCATATTCTTTTGTTAAGGAAGCCATAGCAGCATTTAACGCTTTAGATTTGGTGCTTTTTTCAAAACTAACTTCAACAATAGTTATGGGTAATTTTTTAAGTTCAGCAATAGTTTCTGGTTGAAATGAATCTGCAATAATTATAACATCGTATAAGTTTGAGGGATAATTTTGTTGCAGAGCAGCTTTAGCAACGTCAACAATTACAGCATCTTCTTTATAGCCAGGTATTAAAACGGCTATGCTTTTTAAATTTCCATTATCTGAATAGGAGCGTTGCTTATAAAAAACACTGGCAATTGAAAAAATTAAAATGTACAAGGTTGCTAAACCTAAAAAGATTAAAATAAGAAGTTGTAAAATGTTTAGTAGTTGCATAATTGTTTAATTTAAAATTTACATTAATAAAGCTTTAAAACGTACTTTATTAAATTATTTAAAACTTCTAATTTTATCTCTAACCTTTAAAGCATATTTTCTTAAAAATGGAAAGTTTTTACCACTTTTAAGGTTGTACATAAAAGATTCTGAATTGTAAATCATTTCAAAATTGGCAGTACATAATACCGGTTTTTTTGATATTCTGTTAATTTCTATGGCTTGTGCAATTTCACTTTCTACAAATAACACATAAGGTTTAGACATGTATGCTTTTGCTTTGTGATCTCCGTGATTGTTTGCTTTTTGACGCGCTTTCATATCAGGTAAATCAAGCATTATAAGATCGTTATATTTTATGTTATTAGCTTTTAACCAAGTTTCGGTTTCATTTCGGTACTTTTCTAATCTAGATGTTACCACAGTTCCAATTTTGCTTCCTGGCACAAAAAGTGGAGGTGCATTTAAAATAAAATCAATATACTTTTCGCCATCATCATTTTGTTCAGGTAATGGATCTGGGCATAAAACGCCATCAATATCAAAGCAAGCTTTTTCTAAGGTTGTGTGGTTTAAAATATTCCATTGAAAATATCTTGGTAAAGGAACTATTTCAAAAAAGTAGTCTACCATTTTTTCTTTTCCCGGAATTATATACACGGCGCAATATTTAATGTCAAATTTAGATTCAAGATGCTTTAAACTTTCTTTCACTTCAATCATGGCAGAACCTGAAGCGATACTATCATCAACAACCAATATTTTTTTGAATTCAGAAATATCAAAAAACTGACTACGTGCTCCAGCTTTATAAATATGACCGTTTAAAAAAGAGTGAATATCTGTATACGGGCGATTTAGGTACAGTGATAATAAATTTGCAGGAAGCATACCACTTCTTGGTACACCTACAATTAAGTCTATATCGCGTGGAATAATACTTAGTTTATTAAGTATTATATTATTTAGTTCTCTAATATTTCTATAATTCATAAGGGTTGTTTTAAAATTTTACAAATTAATTGCTAATTAAAAAATAGATTTAAGCTGTTAACTTTTCTATTTTTAATATTTATTTTCTAATTGTTTAGTTAATTCTGCTTCGTTTTTTTCATTATCATCAATAAAAACTTTTGAATTTGAGATTAATGCCATTGATGAATAAAAAATTAAAGCTGTTGGCATTGTTCCTAAAACAGCATTACCGTAAGAAGCTACCATAACACCTGCCATTCCTGAAATTAATGCACTCATTTTAAGTTTTACAATGGGATCTCTAATTCTAAACATGACTTCAAAACTTGCTTTTCCCATGACATAAAATAGAATCATAAGGTGGAGTAATAATCCAACTATACCTTGTTCTACCCAGATTAATACATACCAACTATCTGTTGCTACATTTGAAAGAAAAGCATTAGGTAAATATTTTTGGGCTTTTGTTCCACCATGGCCAATTCCGCCACCAAAAGGTCGTGATGATAAATAGTTTTTAAGTATTTTTTGATTGTCAAGTCGTACTTGTAAGGAAGCATCATTAGGATCAAAAGCGGTTCTCATTCTTCTAATTTGATAATTTCCTTGACCTATAAAGGTATATTTAAAAAATATGAACACTAGTAATAATAGTACTATACCTGAAACCATTACGAACATATTTTTTCGTAAAACAAAAAATGTCATAAAGCCAATTAGTGGTACACTTATAGATCCTCTTGTTCCTGAAATCATCATTCCATAAATTCCTAAAATTCCTACCATAATGAAGAAAAATTTAGGCAATCCTTTTTTAGACATTGAATAAATGATTGCTACCACTGCAGAAAATGCTTGATTTGCACCAAATTGTCCTGCATCACTATAAAATGAAAAGACTCTTAATTTTCCAAATAAGATATGAGTTTTGTAATTCCCTTCATTTAACCAAGCTTGTTCGGCAAAGTCAACTCCAAAATTTAATTGTATAATTCCTTTTATTGTTGCTAAAATTGAAAATACTCCCCATATATAAAGTATTGTATCTAATTTTTTATTGGTATTTATATATAGTAAGGTTAATGGAATTAACAAAAAAGGATAAAGTGCCATACCACGGCCAGAAATCCAAGCAGCAAAACTTCGTGCTTCTGGATTAATTATTTGAAATATTGAGTACCCAAACCATATTGTTGCTAAAATTGTTACGTCTTTTTTTATAGGAGTCCAATCTACGCGCTCTTTAAACTTATTCATAAACAATGCTACGTAAGTTAAAATTAAAATAGCATCAATTCCAAACCCAATGGGTACGCCGGTTAAGTATCTTCCAAGTCCTATTAAAATAAAATTGAAGCCGATGGCTGTATAAAAACCAAGAATTGGGTAGGTAAATAAATAGTATAAATAAACAGATCCAAAGATGAGTCCAAAAGCAAGTCCAACTCCAATAATTTCTAATTTTACAATAATAACGGCAAATACAACTATTAAAAAAAATAACAACACCAAAAACCCTGGCTTAGCTAAATTGCTTGAGCCCGAGTATGCTTCAAATGGGTTTGTGTTATTATTAGTTGCCATGTGTTATTTTTTGAATTCAAAATCTACAAATTTTGAATACTTATTATTGGTTAGTTTATTAAAAATGGAAACATAAAATAGAATGCCACTAGTAAAGATTTCTTTAAATTTTAAATTTAATTCTTTATCAAGAAAATACATTCCCATCCAAATTCCAATGATTGTAAATAGGATAGAGGCAACGGCCACCATTATTAAAGATTTAAAGGCAAAAATTGCAATTAAATCTCCAATTACATTTGCAACCACCATAAACAATACTTTAAGTGCATTTATATTTGGTTTGTTAATACTGTCAAGTCCAATTCCGGTCATTCTATCAATAGGTAGTAATAATCCGTAAATTGAAAATACCCTAACAATATCTGTAACATTAAATCCTGTTATTGGATCAGTACCTAAATATTGATCTCCTGAAAGTAAGAACACGAAAAACTCAGCAAAAACAAAAGTAAAAATGCTAATGAAAACAAATAAATAGGAGAGTGCACCAGAATACACGTAAAAAAGCTCCTTTACTTTATCAATTTTGCCATGAACACTTTCTTTAGACATTTTTGGAAAAGCGGTTGCTACAAAACTACGAAGTGGTATTTGTTGTAATTCGGTTAATTTTAACGGAATACTATACAATGCAACGGCTACATTTCCTAGTGGACTTAAACTAATTATTAACGTATCTGCATTACGTAATAAATTAGTGCCTATTAATGTAAATGTGGTATATTTTCCAAAATGTAACAATGTTTTATTAGTATTTACACTTGCTTTTCTAATAAATTTTAAGCCATCCCACCCAGCAATTAAACTAACTAATGATGTTAAAGCGTTTATAGCTAACATAGCCCAAACTAATTGAGTAAGTGTTAAGTTTAAAAAAAAGTAATTTGCTAAAAGAACTAAAAAAAATGTTCCGCTATTAATAACTTTTAATACTAAAATTTTACCATACATTCTATCTGCTTGCAATACAACCAAGGCGTTATTCCAAGGAAGGTTTAAAAAAGCTAATAAAGGATACCAGTCAAAAAATACTTGGTATCCAGAGTTTTTAATAGGTTCATTAAAAATTATGTTACATAAAAAAATTATGGCAGCAAGTAGTATAGTTGCTCCAAGTCCAATTAAAGCATTTGATCCAATTAATTGGGTTCTTGAAGAGTCATCGGCGCCCGATAAATAACGTATTAAACCCGTATTTGTAATACCAAATCTAAACATTTCAACAAAACCACCAGCGGCTATAAACAATACCCATTCACCAAAAACATCTAACGGTAAGCTTCTTGTTAATAATGCAAATCCAACTATGCCTAAAATGGCAATAACTACATTTCCCATAAGAGAAAGAAAGTTGTCTTCGCGTATTATTTTTTTAAGCTTTTTCATTAAATTATAAATTAAATTTGGTTTTTAGAGTAAAATTGAAAGTTGAACATGTTTTTTATTTTTTTTCTGAATTTACTTCCTTTCTTTGGTAAATCACCTACTAAGGATTCTACTTCTTTAAGTTCAACACCGTTTACTATAAAATTTAATTTTGTACCGGTAAATGGTAATATGTTGTTTAAAGCAGCTTGATCTGCTTCAGACCAAAGTCTGTTAGATCTGCATATTAAAATAGATAAGTCGGAGTTTGAAATTAAATCTATAGGATAATTGTTGTTAATTAAACTAGGCAATTCAATAAGAACATATTCTGGCTCAAAATCTAATTTTAGCCCATTTAATTCAAGAATATCAGAGTAATTATTTACTTTATTAAAGTCTTTATTGAAATTATACTCTTTATATTCAGAAGCATTTAATTGGTTAGATGCTTTAGATAAAAACGGACTATCAAAATCAATTCTTGGATCTGGATATCCTAGAAATTTATTTATAAAACTTATTTTTCTTTGTTGTTGAATTTTTTCTTGAGTGTTAGAATTATTAAGATATAGAACTTTTTTACCATCTTCTTTTAATTTTTTTGAAATATTACTAGCCAAAACTGTTTTACCTTCCATTTCTGTGGTACTTAAAAATAAAATGGTTTTTACAGGTTTTTCAGACTCTTGATTGATAAAAAATTGTTTTATATTTTGAGTTATTATTTCTATTAATCTATTTTGTATAAATGGAAAATTATTAATGTTAGGGTTTAATAATATTTTAGGAATCATTCCTAATGGTGATAATTTTAAAATTTTAGCAGCTTTTTTGGTGTTTTTTAAAGTGTCATCAAAATATTCCATAATTAAGATAATTCCAAAAACTAAAAGTCCTCCAAACAAAGCTGCAGCTATTATTAATAGTTTTCTTTTGGTAGGAATTGGGTTTAATGGAAAATATGGCGGATCTACCATTTTTAAATTTGAAGACAACTCATTGTCTTGAGACTTAAGTTTAGCCAAATTTAAACCATGTAAAATTTCTAAATAACCTTGTTCAGAAACAGAAATTTCTCTTTCAATTCTTTTAATATTTGCTCCAGCAGGAGCGTAAACTTCGTATTGTTCTTGAAAAGATTTATTGTCTTCATCCATTACTCTAAGTTTTGCTCTTAAATTTTCAGATTCAACAACATTTTCCATCCATTCGGGAAGTAATTTATTTACAGGTAACCCTTCTAATGAGTTTTGGTAGGAGTATAACTCTTCAACACTATTTTTAATGTCAGATTTAAGTGCTTCTGCTTGGTTTTTTAATTTTTCAATATTTTTATTGTTTTCCGCATCATTGTTAGCTGATGCTTCTGCCATAGCTATTGTAAAAGTTAAATCGCCAAGTTGCTTCTTTTTTTCTATTAAATTATTACTTTTAGATTGTACTTTTTCTTGAATATTTAATTTTTCTTCTAATCTTTTTGTGGCAGCTTCGGCACCAGCAAGCTGAGCTTTTTTGTTTTTGTAATCTACCAACATATCTTCTTTTACAACAGCAACAGCTTTACTTTGCTCGTAATAGTTTATAATATTGTAAGATTTATTAAATTCAAGCAGTTTATCTTCAGCCTTTTTTAAATTTTGATTGGCAATTTCTAATTGAGATTCAAAATATTTAACTACAGCATCTGAGTTATTTTCTTTAATGTTTTTATAGTTTTTAATGCATACTTCATTTAATATTGCTAATGTTTGTTGACAAACGCCTGGATCGTTTACTTGGTAACTTAGTTTTATTAAATCGCTGTTAGAAATTCTTTCTGCTTTTATTTCCGATAAAGCTTTTATAGAGTAGTGATCATCTTCATAATTTAGTATTTCATATACAAAATTGGTATCGCTACTTTTCATTAAAGCAGTTAGGTTTTTTACAGTTTTTTCATAATCTGCTCTGTTAATATAAGTTGGAAATAAGTAGTTGTCTGATTCAGATGAAGTGTTTTCTGTTTCTAAACCTGCATTTTCATTAGAAACATAGTTATAAATATAGCTTGGTATTTTTTCTTTTAACTCATTATAATATTTTGATGACAGATATTTTGGGTCTGCCTTTGGAAGCATTAAGTGTTGGCTTAACAATCTAATACTAATTTCTTCTTGTGTTTCTCTAGATTTTATAATGTTTAATAAATTATCAAAAGCGGTATTTGTAGCAAAATAATTAAAAGTCTTTTCCATTTCAATAGATGAACCTGAGGCAAGCCCAGTATATAAAATGGTTTGGGAGGAATAATCAAAACTTGGTTTTAAAGTTAATAAAATAACTAAACCAGCAAGAATTAATGGTACAGCTATTAATAACCTTAAATGTTTTAAAATTAACCTAATAAGTTCAATTATTTTCATACTATTAATTAGAATTAGTTTTGTTAAATGTTATGCCTACTGTATTTTCCAATAGTTGTTTTGCTAAAAGAAAATCTGATTTAGACATTTCGTACTCTTCTTCAATTTTTGAAGTCATATCAGATATTCTTACATATTCGGAAATAGCAATTACACCATTTCTAAATTCTTTTTCAACCATTTCCTTATTAATTCTGGCGCTTCCTAAATTTTGAGCTTTAATGCTTAATAATTTTTGTTTTAAAATAACATTATGATATTGGTTTATAACTAACAAACGTACTTCGTTTTGTTGTGCTTCAGCCATACTTTTAGCTTGGTCAACTTCAATTTTAGCTTGTTTAATTTGGTCTTTTCTGTTGATGTAATCAAAAATTGGAAATTTTAAATATACGCCTACACCATAATTTAATTGAGTAGTTGAGGTTGAAAGTAAGTTTTGAGTGTTATCTTCTACGCTATAAGAACTATTATTTAAATTACCATATTCTGCATCTGCTTGTAAACCAAAATTACGTGTCCAATAATTTTTTTCTGATTTTACCAGAGATTCTTTTACATCAACACCTAGTTTTCTAAATTCAACCATTGCATTGTTTTTTAAAGCTGCTTCAATTAATTCTTCTAACGGAGGAAATAAAATTTCGTAAGCAGAAGTTTCACTTGAAATAGATTGCGCTTTAGTTACAGTTATAAAGCAACAATTTAGAATTATAAATAGAATATATTTTAAAATATTTTTCATAGTATATTATAGTAATAACTTACTTGTTAAACCGAACTTGATTGAAGTAGGGCAGGAATTGTGCGTAAAATTAATTTAATATCATACCAAAACGAATAATTATCTCCTTCAAAATGATCTGCATATTCATTATCTAAACGCATTCTTTCTTCTTCAGACATAACACCGCCTTTACCTCTTAATTCTACTTGCCAAAGTCCTGTAATTCCAGGAGGAGCTAAAAATCTTTTGGATAGTGTATCGGCAGTTAAAAGTTCTGCTTCGTACACTGGTAATGGTCTGTTACCTACAATAGACATGTCTCCTTTTAATACATTAATTAATTGTGGTAATTCGTCAATACTGGTGTTTCTAATAAATTTTCCAACTTTAGTAACTCTGGGGTCATCTACTATTTTTACAAAAGTAGAGCTGTTATTAGCGGCTTCATTTTTTTGAATATTGTACCAGTAATCACATATTTGATGCGTATCTATATACATTATAGGAGAACAGGTTTCACCTTCGGGTAATGCACTGCATCTTGGGCAAGGGGCATCAATTGTTGTGCTGGTAGTTTCTGTTTTATATTGATTTTTGTCTTTTGCTAATTTTTTTAATAATTCATCAGATCCAGTTCTCATTGACCGAAGTTTATAAAAATCAAAAGTTTTACGCCCAACTCTTTTAGAAATGTAATATACTTTTCCTTTAGACTCTAATCTTATTGCTAAAATAATTAATAGTAAAAATGGAGAAGCTACCAAAAGTACTGAACTAGCTACAAAAACATCAAAAAGTCTTTTAGATAAAGGCATTTTGTAAATATGTGGTTTGCGGTCTGTTGCATTATTATCTTTGTTGTTTTTTTTATAGTTACATATAAACGGAAGTCTTATTTTTAAATTATCGGCTAATTGAGGCGATAAAACATAAAAATCATCTACCTTTTTTTTAAAAGCTTGTTTATATAAATCTACATTAAACTCTTTTACTAAAAGAATAAAAGGAGTAGAGCTGTATTTGTTGTTTTCTTTTAACCAATCAAACAAAAACAAGCCATTATTACCAGGTAATTTATAGTCACAAATTATAGCATCGGGCGTATTATTTGAGTTTAAATAATTTACTGCAGTAAGGTTGTTATGAACAACGGTTAATTCAAAATTAGGATCTTGTTTTAACGTTTCTAACGAATTATTTTCGTTTCCTATGTACAATATTTGTAGCAATGAGTTCATATTTATTTTTTGGGATTGATTAAGTTATTGTGTGTTTTAATAAATTACCATTCTATTGCATAATGAATTGGGAACAGATTTTTTTTAACCAATTCCTCAAGTTCTTCTGGATTAAATGGTTTTGTTAAATAATCTTGAGCACCAAGTTTGTAGCATTTAATTCGCTCTTTACTTTCAGATCTTGCTGATAACATAATAAAAGGTGTGTGTTTTGTAAACCCTCTGCTTCTTACGTTTGATAAAAATTGGTAACCATCCATTTCTGGCATTTGAATATCACTAAGAATAAGGTCTGGAAGATTATTTTCTAACCATTTTAAAGCTTCTAATCCATTATTTATAGAAACTACCTCATAGTCTTGAGAAAGAAAATTTTCCAATAAAAGACAAATACTTATTTCATCATCTACAACTAATATTTTTTTCTTCATAATTTTATTTATTTTTTAAATTAAAATCGTTTTTCATTTGTTCAACTATTGTTGCTGTTAAATTGGTTAGATTAGATAATTTTAAACCAAGTTCATTAACATCAAAATCTTGTAACAGCATTGTGTCAATTTCAAGTAGTTCTTTTTCTAATTTAGCTACTCCAAAATAGGTTAATGTAGGTTTAACTTTATGTGTTAATTTTTTAATAGCGGAAAAATCTTTATCTGCAAAAGCAGTATTAATTTCCTCAATAGATTGTGATACTTCACCAACAAACACTGCTACCATATTAACAATTTGTTCTTGATTTCCACGGCACATTTTATCAATTAAATAAAGATCGTATTGTGGTTCTGAATTTTGGGATAACTGCATAATTATTTTTTGTTAAAAAACTAAAATGTATATATAAATTTTAAATAATTGATTTAAAGTATTCTATGGTTTTTAATAAACCTTCATCTAGCTGAATATTAGGTTCCCAGTTAAGTTCTTTTTTTGCTTTGGAAATATCTGGTTGTCTCATCATTGGATCATCTGATGGTAATGGTTTAAATATTAATTTAGATTTAGACCCGGTAAGTTTTATCACTTTTTCTGCTAATTCTAAAATAGTAAACTCATTTGGGTTACCCATATTTACAGGGCCTATAAATTCTTCCGGAGAAGCCATCATTTTTATCATTCCTTCAACAAGGTCATCTATATATTGAAAACTTCTTGTTTGTTGTCCTTCACCATAAATAGTAATATCTTGGTTTTTTAATGCTTGCACAATAAAATTAGAAACAACTCTACCATCATCTGGATGCATTCTAGGTCCGTAAGTATTAAAAATTCTAATAATCTTAATTTTAACGTTGTTTTGTTTATGGTAATCTATAAATAAAGTTTCTGCACAACGCTTACCTTCATCATAACAAGAGCGCTCGCCAATTGGATTTACATGTCCCCAATAGGATTCTGGTTGTGGATGTATAAGTGGATCACCGTACACCTCGCTTGTAGAGGCTTGTAATATTTTGGCGTTAATTCTTTTTGCTAATCCTAACATATTAATAGCACCCATTACAGATGTTTTAACTGTTTTTATTGGATTGTGTTGGTAATGAATTGGTGAAGCTGGGCACGCTAAGTTGTATATTTCATCAGCTTCTATAAAATATGGTGCAGTTACATCATGTCTTATCAATTCAAAATAAGGATTGTTTAATAAGTGTACTATATTTTGTTTTTGTCCTGTAAAAAAATTATCAAGACAATATACTTCATTTCCTTCTTTTAATAAGCGCTCACATAAATGAGAACCAACAAAACCAGCTCCGCCAGTAATTAGAATTTTTTTAGGTGTCATAGATTTAGGTTATAAGTTCAAATATTTTTTAATTATAATTTTTAATAATTACAATTTTAGTTGTAATTATTTATTTTTGTGTGTCTACTCCAATACAGAAATAATCAAAGTCATTTTGTTTCATTTCAGCTTTATCGTAAATATTTCTTCCATCAAATACGGCTGGAGATTTTAATAATTTTTTAATTATTTTAAAACTAGGGAACTTAAACTCTGGCCATTCTGTTAATATTGCTAAACAATCTGCATCAATTAATGCTTCGTGTTGATCTTCAAAATAAGTTACACTATCACCAAAATGATGTTTAGCTTCTTTCATAGCAACTGGATCATATACGTTTACCTTTGCACCAGCTTCAAGCAGTTTTTTTACAATAATTAAAGATGGAGCTTCTCTCATATCATCTGTTTGAGGTTTAAATGAAAGTCCCCATAAAGCAATTGTTTTATTAGCTAAGTCTCCGTTAAAGTATTTTTTAATTTTATCAAAAATGATTGTTTTTTGATCGTTATTAACTTCTTCAACTGCTTTTAAAATTCGTAAGTTATACTTGTAGTCATCACCAGTTCTAATTAAAGCTTGTACATCTTTTGGGAAACAAGAACCTCCATATCCAATTCCCGGATAAATAAATTTATGTCCAATTCTAGTATCGGAACCAATACCTCTTCTAACTAAGTTAATATCTGCTCCAACTAATTCGCACAAATTGGCAATATCATTTATAAAACTAATTTTTGTAGCTAACATAGAGTTTGCGGCATATTTAGTCATTTCGGCAGAAACAATATCCATAAAAATTGTTGGATGCCCATTTAAAGTAAATGGTTTGTATAAACTTTTCATGATGTCTTCAGCTTTTGGGCTATCTAATCCAATTACAATTCTATCTGGCTTTAAAAAATCGGCAATAGCAGCACCTTCTTTTAAAAATTCAGGGTTTGAGGCAACATCAAATTCAATAGCAACATTTCTTTTATCTAATTCTTCTTGTATTGCTTTTCTTACTTTTTCTGAAGTTCCAACGGGTACAGTACTTTTTGTAACAACTAATAAGTAGTCTTCCATATTTTTACCACAATCACGGGCAACAGATACAACATATTTAAGGTCTGCGCTTCCGTCTTCATCTGGTGGTGTTCCTACAGAAATAAATAGGACTTCACATTCTTTTACTGCTTCAGCAATATTTGTTGTAAAACTTAAACGTCCTTTTTTCATGTTTCGAACTACCATATCTTCTAGTCCTGGTTCATAAATTGGAATAATTCCATTATTTAGATTTTCAATTTTTTTACTATCAATGTCTACACAAACAACATTAATACCTACTTCAGAAAAACACGCTCCAGTAACTAGTCCAACGTATCCGCTTCCAACAATTGCTATTTTCATAATTTATAATTTTTACAGTTAATTTTAATTCTAATAAATGTACAATTATTGTGCTAAAAAACAACAACTTTAATTTCTTGATAATCAGCAGTTTGAAAATATTGGGTTTGTGGGTTAGGTCTAAAAAAGTCAGATTTTACAAAAATTGGAATTTTTTTTAAATAAAAATAACGCCATTTGTTTATTAAAACATACCATTTATGTAGTAAAATAACATTTATTGTTTTATAGTCTATATTTTGGAAATATTTCATATATTGCACTGTAATTTATTACTTAAGGAATGTTTCTTAAATAAATAATTTCTCTTTTAACCCCTTTTTTATGATTGAGTATACTATTTTTATTGTTGAGGATGATCCCTGGTATGGTGAGATTTTACGATACCATCTTAGTTTAAATCCAGATTATAATGTGTCATTATTTGGAACAGGTAAGGAATGTCTTTCAAAAATGTGGATGCAGCCAGATTTAATTACTGTAGATTTTTCTTTACCAGACATTACTGGTGATAAATTATTTAAAAAAATAAAACAATCTAATCCAAATGTTCCGGTTATTATAATTAGTGGTCAAGAAGATATTTCTGTTGCTGTTAATTTGCTGAAAATGGGTGTTGATGATTATTTAATAAAAGATGACTCTACAAAAGATTTGTTATGGAATAGTATTTTAAGAATAAGGGAAACACAAACTTTAAAAAAAGAAGTAGCTTATTTACGTGAGGAATTAGGTTATAAATATGCTTTTGAGAAATCTATTATTGGGCAGAGCGAAAGTATTAAGAACGTTTTTTCAATGATGGAAAAAGCTGTAAAAACAAATATTAATATTTCTATTACTGGCGAAACAGGTACTGGCAAGGAATTGGTGGCAAAAGCAATTCATTATAATAGTTCTAGAAAAGGAAAAAAATTTATAGCTGTTAATATGGCAGCCATTCCACAAGAGTTAATAGAGAGTAGTCTTTTTGGACATGAAAAAGGTGCGTTTACAGGAGCTGTTTCAAGAACTATTGGAAAATTTGAAGAGGCAAATGGCGGAACAATTTTTTTAGATGAAATTGCGGAACTTGATATGAATCTTCAATCTAAATTACTACGAGTTTTACAAGAACGCGAGTTGGTAAGGGTTGGAGGAAATGAAAATGTTAAATTAGATATTAGATTAATTGTTGCAACTCATAAAAACTTATCTGAGGAAGTTAGAAAAGGAAATTTTAGAGAAGATTTGTTTTTTAGAATTATGGGATTACCAATAAAGTTGCCTCCTTTAAGAGAAAGAGGGAATGATATTTTAATTTTGGCAAAATATTTTTTAGAATCATTTTCAAACGCCAATAATTTAGGGCCAATTCAAATTTCTAAAGACGCTAAAGATAAATTGTTAAACTATTATTTTCCAGGAAACGTACGAGAATTAAAAGCAATGATAGATTTGGCAGCGGTTTTATGCGAAAACGGAGAAATAAAGGCAAACGACATTGTTTACACGAATACAAATAAAGCTGATATATTTATTGCAGAACAAAAAACTTTAAGAGAACATACTAAAGATATTATAAATTACTATTTGAAACAAAATAATAATGATATTAACAAAACCGCAAAACTTTTAGATATTGGTAAGAGTACGATTTATAAAATGAAACAAGATGGTGAGTTAAATTAAATGTTGTTTTTCCAAAAATTGGAAAAAATTCTATAATTTAGACTTTTATTTTTTTTATTTTTAAGTAATACTTTGATATTGAGTGTTTAAAAAAGAAAAATGTTTTGGTATAATTTTAGTGTAAAATTAAATTAAAATTTAATAGTAGATAAATGAACACATCACTCCATACGTTTTCTGAAAATACTTGGTTTAAACACCCATTAAGTAAAGCAGTTGATATTCAAAAAGCAAATCTTGTTTTATGTTTTGGCTCTAAAAGTTTATTGCAAATAGACTCTATTTATAACACTGTAAAAACTAAATTTCCAGTTTCTCAAATAGCAATGTGCAGTACTGCTGGTGAAATTTATCAAGATAGTGTTCAAAACAACTCCTTGGTAGTTGTTGCTATGGAGTTTAAAAAAACTACAATACAAACAACCAAAGTAAATATTAAAGATTACAATAGTAGTTTTAATGCAGCTATTGGTTTGGCAAAAAAAATACCAAAAGATAATTTATGTTATGTGATGATCTTGTCTGATGGAAGTCTTGTAAATGGAAGTGAATTGGTTAAAGGTTTATCTACTCAAATAGATAAAAATATTTTAATATCTGGAGGGCTTGCTGGTGATGATGCTAATTTTGAATCTACATTGTTAGGTTTAAATGAACAACCTAAAAATGGCGAAATTATAGCCATTGGGTTTTACGGAAATCATTTAACAGTTACACACGGCTCGCAACATGGTTGGGATATTTTTGGTCTTGAAAAAAGAATTACCAACGCTTCAAAAAATGTGTTATTTGAATTAGAAGGGCAAAATGCATTAGAATTATATAAAAAATATTTAGGTCCAGAAGCTAAAAACCTCCCAGGATCAGCACTTTTATATCCATTATCTGTTACTATCCCAGGAGCCACAAAACCAATTGTTCGTACAATATTATCCATTAATGAAGATGATAAAAGTATGACATTTGCCGGTGATGTGCCTGTTGGTTCTGTAGTAAAGTTTATGAACGCAAATTTACAAAACCTTACTAATGCTGCCTATCAAGCTGCAGAGCATACAACTAAAATAAATAATAAAGAACCTGACTTTTCATTGTTAGTGAGTTGTGTTGGAAGAAAATTAGTTTTAGATACTCACATAAATGAAGAGGTAAAAGCGGTAAGTGAGTTTTATAAAAATAAAACACTTTTAGCAGGATTTTATTCTTATGGAGAAATATCTCCTTTTAACGATGGAGGTAATTGTCAATTACACAATCAAACTATGACAATTACTTCTTTTTATGAAGATTGATTTATAAATTTATAAAAAAATATACTATGTACGGAATTGTAAATAAGGCTATTCAAGATTTAGTTACCGAAAATTTTGGAATGGATAAATGGGAATTAATAAAAGAAAAAAGCGGTGTAGATGTTGATTTTTTTTTAAGTAATGAACCATATGATGATGATATAACTTATAAATTAGCTGGTTCAACTGCAGATGTAATAGGAATAACAGTTGGTGAAGTTTTAAACGCATTTGGTGAATGGTGGATTTTAAGAACCGGCAAAGAAAAATATGCTGGCTTAATGGAAGCTGGCGGAAATAATTTGAAAGAGTTTTTAGTAAATCTTCCATTATTTCATAACAGAATTATGTTAATGTACCCTAAATTAACTCCGCCTGAATTTAAAGTTAGCAATATTGAAGAAAACTCTATACATGTGCATTATCATTCAAAAAGAGAAGGTTTACAAGAATTTGTACGAGGTTTAATGACTGGAATTGCAAAAATGTATTCTGTAAATGCTGTTGTAACATTAATTCAAAGTAGAGATAACGGTAATACACATGAGATTTTTAAGGTAAGCTGGTAAATTATGACAAATAATTATTCTTTTAATCAAAACCAATTAAATAGGCTTTTTCCTTTTTATTTATTAATAAATAAGGAAATGAAAGTTATATCAAAAGGAAGTTCTATTTGTAAATTGTACAATTGGGATAAAGTAGATTGCTTTAATAAGTTTTTTAAAATTCCAAGACCATTTACTCAAATTGATTCTTTTGAAGATTTAATTAAATTAGAAAACCAATTAGTAGTTTTAGAAGCTGAAGACTCAAAATCACTTAAAATTCGTGGTCAGTTTGAATATTTAGAAGATGCACAACAAATGTTATTTGTTGGTTCGCCTTGGTTTGGTTCAATAGAGCAGGTTAGAGAAAATAATTTAACAATTGAAGATTTTGCGAAACACGATCCTTTAATTGATTTGTTAAATGTTTTAAAATCTCAAGAAATTACAACAGATGATTTAAAAGAATTAGTAACTACCATAAACAATCAAAAAAACGATTTAAAAAAAGCAAATAAAGAAATTTATGATATTGCTTTATTCCCTAAACAAAATCCTGATCCAAACATTAGAATAAATTTTGAAGGAGATATATTGCAAAATAATCCAGCTGCATCTAACTTAGATTTTATCGAGTTTGAAGGCGAGTTATACCGAAATGATTTGTTTTTTAAAATGTTAGCTTCACGCATAGATAAAAATGCTAAAAGATGGAACTTTGAAGCTCAATCAAACAAAATATATTATTCTTTCGATTGTATTGTAATGTCAAACGAAGGTTATATTAATATTTATGGAAGAGATATAACACAGCAAAAAATTAATCAACAAGAATTAGAAAAACTATCTTTAATTGTTCAGGAAACTACAAATGCCGTAATTATTACAGATGCTAAAGGAAAATTAGAATGGGTTAATAAAGCTTTTGAAAAAATTACTGGATATACACTACCAGAAGTACAAGGAGAAACTCCAGGTAAATTTTTACAAGGAGAAGAAACAGATCCTGAAAGCGTAGCATATATGCGAGAAAGAATTAAAAATTCACAACCTTTTACTTGTGAAATATATAATTACAAAAAATCTGGTGAAGGTTATTGGTTAAGAATTAATGGGCAACCTATTTTTGATAAAACCGGAAAATTAACCAATTTTTTCGCTTTAGAAGAAGATATTACAGCCGAAAAAAAAGCCCAAGAAAAAATACGTACTACTGTTAGTAGAATGACTTCATTAATAACCAATTTGCACGATGGAATTTTATTAGGAAACATAGATAATACTATAGCTTTAACAAACAATCGTTTTTGTGAAATATTTAATTCAAATATGAAGCCTGATGAAATGAAAGGGTTAAATTGTACAATGGCAAGTGATTTAAAGTCTTTATTTGTTGATTCAGAAGTGTTTGAGCTGCGCGTTAATGAAATTTTAAAAAACAAAAAACTTGTTACTGGCGACCAATTAGAGATGGTTGATGGTAGAATTTTAGAAAGAGATTTTATTCCTATTTGGAACGAAAATAAATATGAAGGGCATTTATGGATGTATTCAGATATAACAGAGAAAGTTACTACCAATAAAAAAATTGCCGAATTACGTAATTTTTATGAGAAAATATTAGATAATATTCCTTCAGATATTGCGGTTTTTGATAATGAACATCGTTACTTATATATCAATCCAAAAGGATTAAAAAATCCAGAACTTAGAAAATGGATAATTGGTAAAAAAGATGAAGATTTTATAAAAAGAAGAAAAAAGAATAGTAATCTTTTAGCTGGAAGAAGAAGCGCTTTTAATGAAATAATGAAAACTAAACAACTTAAAAGTTGGGAAGAAGAATTTCCAAAAAAAGATGGCTCAAGTCAGTATATGATGCGAAATATGTATCCTGTTATTAATAAAAACAATAAAGTTGAGCTAGTAATTGCGTATGGTGTAGATATTTCAGAAATTAAAAACATTCAACAACAAGTTTTAAAAAGCGAAAAAAAATACAGAGATCTTATTAATAATAGTTTAGCCATTATTACAACACATAATATGGCTGGTGAATTTATTGATGTAAATCCAATGGTAAAAAAATTGTATGGTTATAATGATGACGAGGTTATTGGCCGCTCTTTAGTAGATTTTATGCCAAATGAAGATAAACCATTTTTTGAAGAAACATATTTAAATAAAATTAAAGCAGAAAAAGAATGTACTGGTATTTTTAGAGTGTTGCACAAAGATGGAAGTATTGTATATAGTTTTTATAATAATTTTTTAAAAGAAGAAAAAGGAGAAGAACCATATGTAATTGGATTTGCGGTAGATATAACTAGTAGAATTTTAGCCGAAAAAGAATTAAAAGTTGCTAAAAAAGTAACTGAACAATTAGCCCAAACAAAACAAAATTTCTTAGCTAATATGAGCCATGAAATTAGAACCCCAATGAATGCAATTATGGGAATGAGTAGGCAGTTGCTAAAATCTAATTTAAATGAAAAGCAACTTGGATATCTTAATAACATTACAAATGCATCAGAAAATTTATTGGTTATAATAAATGATATTTTAGATTTGGCAAAGTTAGAAGCAGGAAAACTATCTTTCGAAAAAATTGGCTTCGAATCTAAATTAGTTGTAGAAAATATTATTCAAGTTATGCTTCATAAAGCAGAAGAAAAGGGTCTTCAATTAATAAATTCTTTTTGTGATCCAAACATTTCACCAATTTTAATAGGTGATCCACACAGAATAAATCAAGTATTATTAAACTTAGTATCAAATGCTATTAAATTTACAGAAGTTGGTACTGTAGATATTTCTTGTAAGGTTATAAATAATAATGAATTAACGCAAGAGGTAGAAATAGTGGTTTCCGATACCGGAATAGGTATGGAAGAATCATATTTAGAGAATTTATTTACAAAGTTTAGTCAAGAGTATAAATCTGTTGCTCGTAATTTTGGAGGTACTGGATTAGGAATGAGTATTACAAAATCGTTAGTAGATTTAATGGGTGGCAGCATTTTTGTTGAAAGTGAAAAAGGAAAAGGAACCTCCGTTTTTTTAAGATTTATTTTTGAAAAAGGAACATTACAAGATATGCCAAAAAAACCGAATGCAGTTGTAAATACAAAAAATTTAAAAGGTAAAAAAATATTGGTTGTTGATGATAATAGAATGAATAGAATGGTAGCATCTTTAATTTTAAAAGAATTTGATGTTATTATTACGGAAGTTGAAAATGGGGAGGAAGCTGTTGAACATTTAAAACGTAAGGCTTGTGATCTTGTTTTAATGGATCTTCAAATGCCAATATTAAATGGTTACGATGCAACAAAAGCAATTAGGGAAGTATTAAAATCTTCAGTTCCAATTTTAGCATTAACAGCAAATGCTATTAAAGGGGAAAGTGAAAAATGTATTGCTGCCGGTATGAATGACTATTTGTCGAAACCTTTTGATGAAGATACATTTCTTCAAAAAGTAACCTATTGGGTAGATAAGTTTAAACCAATAAATAATGTTTTTTTATAACAATATGAAAACACCATTATTTGATTTAAGTAAGCTTAAAGAAATTTCAAAAGGAAATGAACAATTTGTGCAAAAAATGGTTCAAATATTTATTGAAGAAACACCAATTGCAATTGCTGAATTAACTGAAGCATATGAAGGTAAAGACGTTGTTAAAGTAAAGAAAATTGCACACAAAATTAAACCATCTATAGATTTTATGGGAATAGCATCAATAACAAATGAAATAAGATTTGTTGAAAAAAATGCCGAAACAATTACTAGTTTAGAAGAACTTAAATTACCTATTTTAAAAATAAATGAAATGTTAACTCAAGTGGTTAAAAAATTAAAGGAAATCGATGTTTAATTTATTATTAAAGGTATTTTTTTTTATTTTTTTAAATCTTTATACATAATAAAAGTATCAATTAAACCTAATTTAGAGTGTCTAAATCCTTTTGGTGTAATTCCAATTATTTCAAAACCGTTTTTTTTCCATAATTCAATAGCTCCAATATTAGTACTTACAACAATATTAAACTGAATTCCCTCAAAATTATTTTTTTTTGCTATTTCTATTGAGTGTTCGCAAAGTTTTTTTCCAATTCCTTTTCCTTGAGAATTCGGATTTACCATATAACTGCAATTTGCAATATGATTTCCTAAATCAATTTGGTTAGGTTTAATAATATATGTTCCAAGAATTACTCCGTTTTCTTCAATCACATACGTTTCCATATAGTCGGCAAACCAATGCTTTCCCAAATCTTTTTTTGGTGTGTCTGGTTTAAATACATAGGTGTCTCCAGTTTTAATGACTTTTGAGAATATTTCCCATATTTTGTCAATATCAGATTTTTTTGCTTTTCTAATATTCAATTTAGTAGTTTTAAATGTTAAGTTTAAAAATATGACTATCGGCTAAAAATGATTTTAGCTGATAATTTATATGCCATATTGGTATTTTAAAGTTTAAATATAAATATAATCTTACTTGGTTGAATAAATTAATTTCATTTTTGTAGCTCTTTTTGGGTAAGCTGTGTTTGTACATGTATAATCTAAATAAAATTCATCTTTTATAATTTTATTAACTCTCTCAGTAAGAGTATTTACAAAACAAAGGTTCTCTTCAGTAAAATTAATATTCGTTTTTTTAAGATTTAAGTAAACATTAAAATAATCAATAAATTTTTTTTAATTTAAAAAAGAAAGCAGAAAAGAACTAAACATTAAATTTAGCTCTTAACTGCTGTTTTTTAGATACGTTTTGTTGATTAACTTTTGTCAAGAAAAATTAGGAAGAACTTTTTCTCCAATTTCTTCAATTAATTCATTTGCGGGTCTTGAACCATATTTTAAATTCAGGATTACGTGATTTACACCATACAATTCTAATAATTTTAAATGATCATTTAAATAAGCGGTTCCCGATTTGAATCCAAGATGAATTGGTGTCGGCTTAACCTTTGAATCTTTGGTAACATCTACATACAAGGATTGCATAAAAGGTTTCCAAGGGTTTTGCGTTTTAGAAAGTGAATTTTTCCATTGTTGCATTACCAATTGTAATGTTTCAAAATCTCTTGGGTAATATAACCAACCATCTGAATGTTCAGCAATCCAGTCTAACGATTGTCCGGAATGTCCAGTTACAAGCATTGGTGTTTTTTTATAATATTTTGGCAATAAGTCAATTTCACCATTTGTGCTTCCATAAAATTTTGAAGTATAGTTTGGAAAATCTCCCTGCAATGCTTTTATATAATGAAAGCTATCTCTAAATAATTCTGATTTATTTTCCAAGTTTTGATTAAAAGCAGGATATTCAATGGGTCTATCGCCTGATGCAACACCAAGAACCAATCTTTCTTTTGAAAGAATTTGAAGACTATTAATTGATTTTGCTGTATGAACAGGATGACGCAATGGTAAAATGATGCTTCCGGTGGCTAAAGCAATATCTTTTGTATGATTCATTATGTGTGTCATATAAATCCAAGGATCATACAATTGCCCAGCATCTCCAAAATTTGGATCATTAAAAGGTACATCTCTAAACCAAAGTGCTTTAAAACCAAGTTCTTCGGCTCTTTTGGCAAGCTGTTCTTGGTTTTCCATTTTTGCAATAGAACCACTATAGGCTTCTAATGGAAACACCAAACCAAGAGTTAGTTTACCTTTAGTGGCTATTTTAGTAAATGCAGTCATTTATAATTTTAAAATTTTATTCGTTTCAGAAATTAATTGATTTATTTTTTCCTGATTGTAAGCGTCGTTATGAGCATTAGAAAATGTTCTTTTGTCATTATCAAAGTATGTTCCGTTATTTTCTTGATGTTTTTCTGAAACAGCTAATTCATATAAAATATCTGCTCCTTTGTCTGCTGAAGACCAATAATGACCATAAGCTTCTTTAACCATATTCGTATTCAATAAAGAACCTGGATTTACAGCAATGGTTGTTATACTTGGATTCGCTTTTGCGAAAGCGAAACTCCACATTGTTAAAGCTAATTTGCTTTGAGCGTACGCTTCATTACTTGAAATTTGTTCGTTTCCTTTTAACGCTTCAATTGAAACCGATGCTTGTGCTGCCGAACTTAAATTTAGAATTCTTGATGAATTGCTGTTTTTTAGAAGTGGCAATAATCTGGTTGTGAGTAGGTAAGGAGCAAAATAGTTTACTGCAAAGCGCATATCTAAATTATCATTATTTTGCCTTACAGAACTCTTAAAAACTCCTGCATTATTTATCAAAACATCAATGGATGAAAATTCATTTGATAGTTCAGCAATCATTTTTTCGATGCTATTGAAATCAGATAAATCTGATACAAAACCACTAATTTTATTATTGCTTGTTTTCTCTTTAATTTCTGAAATGGTGTTTTTTAACTTCTCGGAATTTCTTCCGTGTAAAATAATTTGATGGTTACTTTTAGCCAGTTGTATTGCAGCTAACTTACCAACTCCGTCTGTACTTCCTGTTATTACTATTGTTTTCATAGTTCATTAATTTTAATACTTCCGTTGGTTCTTATGTATAAAATAACTTCATTGTCTGCACTTGAAACTGTATGTATTGCATTGCTGGTTGCACTAAAATAGCTTCCTGGATCTAATACTTTTGATTCTTGATTTTGAGGTAACGTATAGTTCAATAAACCTTGTATAACAACCGAATGTAAAACGGTTCCATCTGTTTTTATTGTTCCATTAAACGTTTTTGGAAGCTTTATAAATAGTCCTTTGGAAACGGAATCATCCCAAAGAAAACTCAGCTCAGCTTTACTTTTAACATCAATCCAATTTGTTTTTTTACTATCCAACCAAACTATATTTGAAGCATCTATGTTTATCGGTCGCTCTCCATTGTCAAATGCTTCCTCAATTGGTTTTACCAAATAAGGACCTTTATCTATTTCAACCAAAGCTATACTTTCTCCTTTAGAAGCTGTAATATGCGATTCACCTTGTGGCTGTGTCCAAAAACTTCCAGGTTTCATCCACATATTTGCTGCTTCTGGATCGTCATTATGTATGCTTCCCTTTATAACAACCGCTCTGTAAGTTGCATTATGAATATGTGGAGGTGAAGAAAATCCGTCAACAAACTTTGCTAAAAACCCTGTGGCAACTTCTCCTTTTCTATCACCCCAAAGTGTTCCAGCTTGTGGACTTTGATCTCCTCTTGCAGGATTCAATTTTTCCCAAACAATTTCAGAACTTAACAGAACTTTATTTGTTGGATTCTCTATCTGGTCAGAAATATTGTTTTCAGTTTCATTTTTAGTCTGTTTATTATCGTTACAAGAGACTAATAATAAAAGTGTAACTATAAACGATGTGTATGCTATTCTTATATTCATAATGTTATTTTTTAATTTTCTACAACAACTTTTCCTATCGCGTTTTTACTTTCAAGTCTAGCATAAGCCATTCCAACATTATTCAATGTAAACTGTTGTTCATCAAGTAAAGGTATTAAATTTCCTGCTTCAACAATTTTGGTAATGTTGCTTAAAATTTCACCGTGTTGTTCTCTTTTAAAATTATGTAACATTGGTATTAACATAAATACAACGTGAAGAGATAGTCCTTTAAAGTGCATTGTACTTAAATCTATTTCACATAACGAAACTGTTGTTGCAACTTGACCATTTAATGCAGCTGCTTCAAAAGATTTAAGCATATTTTCTCCACCAACAGTATCATACACAATATCAAAACCTTCTCCATTGGTATGTTTCTTTACATACTCTTCAACTGATTCTGATTTATAATTTATGGATTTTGCACCATAAGATTTGACAATTTCTGCTTGTTTTTCACTACTAATAGTTGTGTAAACATCAGCACCAAAATGTTTAGCTAACTGTACTGCAACGTGTCCAACACCTCCAGTTCCGCCGTGTACTAAAACTTTCTGTCCGCTTTTAACATTTGCACGAATTAAACCTTCGTAAGCCGTTATTCCAACCAATGGAAGAGCTGCTGCTTCTTTCATTGTAATGTTTTTGGGTTTTAGTGCAATTAGTTTGCTGTCTGCAGCTACATATTCGGCCAATGTTCCTTGTAAATCTCCTAAACCGCCAACACAACCATAAACTTCATCTCCAACCGAAAATTTGGTAACATCAAATCCAATTTGTTCTATTGTTCCTGCAAAGTCCATTCCTAAAATTGCTGGTGTAGCTGGTGAAAAAGGTAAGTCATTTCCCATATTTCTAATCATAGTATCAACTGTGTTAACACTTGATGCAGAAATTTTAATAAGTACTTGACCGCTTTTTAAAGTTGGCATTTCTACTTCTCTAGATTCAAAGGTTGCGTTTTCTCCGTATTGGTTAATTGTAATTGCTTTCATTTGTATTGTTTTTTATTACTATAAAAATTATAGTTGCAAAAGTAAGTATAGTATTTTACCTTTGCAATAACGGTCAAAAATGATAGTATATATTTTATGGAAACAACAGAACAAAAAATGCTTAAGTTTGGAGGTAATGAATACCCTTGTTGTGCAAGTTTAACAATGGGAATTATTGGTGGAAAATGGAAAACGGTTATTCTTTACCATTTAATGAATGATAAATTAAGATATAATGAATTGAGAAAATTTATGCCTACAGTTACGGAAAGAACATTAAGCTTGCAACTTAAGGCACTGGAGGAAGATGGTTTGATTAAAAGAAAGGTTTATACATCTAAACCTCCGTTAAAAGTAGAATACTCCTTAACCGATTTTGGAAAAACGTTAATTCCATTAATTCAATCTATTGCGGATTGGGGTGAATTTGTGGTTGAAAAATTTTCGAAGTAGGTTTTTTTGTTCAGCTTGTTGCTACTATTATTGTAAATAGTTTGTTACGTGTTTTTATAAGAATTGTGTATTTGGAAAATTTGATATATTTTAAGTTGTTGTTTCTAAAAAGTTAATACATTTATCCACTTTAAGAGATAGAATATTAGAGCTGTAACTGCTAAACTAACGAAAACTGCTCCTTGCCAAAAAAATAATCTTGTTCCCCAATTATTCCAAGTTCCTTTGCTAAAAACTTCATTTTTGAAATAATTTTTAGAAATTCTCCAATAAAAAAATATAATTATTAAAAATAGTACTATTGCAATAATCCAAATATTTTTCATTTATCAATTTTTTTAGTTTATTTTTTTATTGTTGCCTAAGGTTTAGACGTGAAAAGTTGCGGTTATGAAAAATAATTTTTCAATATTTAAATGTATGTTTTTTTTGCTTTAGAATCATTCTATATTAATTAAGCAATTTTTATGGCAGTGTTGTATATTGTTTTTTAATGGGTTAAATATTTATCTCTACTTTCAATCAAGTTTTCAAAATTTTGATATTTTCTATATCTTTTTGTATTCATTTCTTTTAGAATTTTTCTCTGGAAATCTTTATTTTCAAGGTTTTTTACTATTAAAGTATTTTCAAAATATTCCATTTGAATTTTAAACCTTCTAAAAAATTCATCTTCAAAATCTTTAGATACTAATCCTTCATAAAAGTCAATTAAATTGTGATTTTCAATATTTTTATAAAAAATAAAACCATCAAATACATCACTATATTTCTGAACATTAATAATATTTTGTAAATCAAAATTATCTTCTCCAAAAATTGAGTTTTTGAAATCAAAACCGATATTATCAATTTTTAAATATTTAAAAGCACCATCCCATTTTCCATCTTGAATAAGCTCATAAACAAGTTTATTCTCATTTATATAAAATCGAGGTCTATTGGATAAAACAAAAAAAGCGCGGTCTTTAAAAAAATCTGACAGGTATTTTCCAGAATTTTGTTGAATAAACCCATTATTATAATGTGAATGAACTTTATATGCGTGTCTAATATTTAAGATAATAAGTGCTTTTTTATTATTCTCAGTTTGAATTTCTTTGTATTTATTAATAATATTACTTGCAATTAAACTATCTCTTGGTTCAATTTCAATTTCATACGCTCTTTTATAATCTTCTGAAGTTTGTACAATTTTCCAATCAAATTCAGAATCAGAAGGATATAGCGATATTTGATTTTCAGAATTATTATTTATAGTATAAATAGTTTTCAATAAGTAGTGATAACTGTATCTATCCCAAATAAAATAAGAAGAAGCATTTCTTTGAAATTCGTTAAGTTTTGTTTCTACATAAACAGTGTCTAATCCTTTAATTTTTAAAAAGTTAGTTATTTCTGGTTGCAGGTTTACTACTCCAATTTCTGTAAAAATATTTTTTACATTTTCTTTAAAATATTCATCTGTAATTATATCCTTTATTAATTCATATTGTGAAATATCACTATGGTCTCTTTCACAAAGAACAACAATGTCGTTGGTTTTAAATTTTTCTAAAATATAATCCTTTGCTGATTTTTTTTCTATTGTATTTAAATAATCAATATATGGTTTAATTTCTATATTTTGTGAAAAACTACATACTGTTGAAAGAACAATAATTAGAAATATATTTTTCCTCATAACTAGGATTTTTTGTCTACATTATTAATAACAACGGTTTAATATAGCCGAGGTTAAGTTTAGTTGTGCAATTTTTTGTTTGATAAATTTAATAATTAAAAGGTTTAGAAGTATTCTATTTTACTAATTGTAGCAATTTTGGTTATACATTGCTGTGTAAAGTTATTTTTTTATTTCAACTAATTTCAATTCTTTGTAATAGGCGTCAATTCTTGCGTGTGCAGTTCCGTCAACTAATAAGATAACTATTAGCATAGCAATTGTGGTAATGCTAATGGCTCTCCAAGTTGGTGTATTAATAAATAAAATTAGTAAAGCTGCAATAATTATTAGTATTGGAATAACCTTAAATACAACTGTGTATTCCTTTAAAGTGCTCTCTGTACGTTCAATTTCGGATTGATAAAATGCAGAAGCATCAGTAGTAAAGTCTTTTTCAAATTGTTTAACTCTTTGAATATTTGTGTAGTTTAAACCACTGCCAATTATTAATAGTAATATACCTGCTACAAAGGTTGGAATAATGTATGCTTTTGCTAGTTCTGTTTTACCTAATTGCCAAAAACCTAAACTTGCAATTATAAATAGTATTGCAAAAACAATAAAGAATCGTGTTGAGAAAACTTCAGCTTTTGCCCATTCGGTGGCTAATTTTAATAGTTCCATTGTTTAATTTAATTTATATTTTTCTCTGTATTCCGTTGGACTTATTCCTTCTTTCTTTTTAAATAATCGCGAAAAGTAAGGTGGATATTCAAACCCTAATTCATAAGCTACTTCGGCAATACTTTTATTTGGTTGTAACAATATATTTTTTGCTTCATCTATTAAACGCAAGTGTAAATGTTCGGTGGTTGTTTTTCCTGTTTCTTTTTTTAAAGTATCACTTAAGTAACGTTGCGAAACCGATATTTTATCGGCTATTTGTTCTATACTTGGAATGCCTTTTTCTTGCAGTTGACCCGATTCAAAATAAGCAGTTAAATGCTTATTAAATTGTTCTAATAAATTGTTAGATATTTCTTTTCTGTTTAAAAACTGTCTTTCATAAAAACGATTGGCATATTTTAACAAGGTGTCTAATTGAGAAATAATAATGTCTTTACTAAAGGCATCTTGATTATTTTGATATTCAATTTCAATATTTTCTACTATCAACTCTATTTGCTTTTCTTCTTTTGGCGAAAGGTGCAATGCTTCATTTACTGAATAAGAAAAGAAACCGTATTTTTTTATTTGTTGTGCTAATGCTGTTCCTTTCAAAAAATCTTCGTGAACGTTTATTGAAAATCCTTTTTGCTCAAACACAACGCTGTTATCCCATTGTAATACTTGTCTTGGTGCAATAAAAATTAAAGCACCATTGGTAAAATCATACTCTGTGCGTCCGTAGTTTAAATTTCCTTGTACGTATTTTTTAAAACTAATGGAATAACAATCATTGGTAATTGGCGGTGAACTTTCTCTTGGGCAAGGTAAGTAGCCATCGCCTTTTGAGTTAAAAACGCTCAACATTGGATGCTCTGGTCTTGGCAATCCTAAATAATCTAAATACGATGCTAATGTTTTAAAATGTTGCATACTACAAATTTATAAATTCCATTTTATACCAGTTTCTTTTTCCGAAACTTCCCACAATTTTTTAGCTACTGCTTTATCTTTGGCGTGTGGTTCTAATTTATGTTCACCTACCGGACCAACCCAATTGCTTCTTCCTGTTGGACCGTAAAAACCACTTTCGTCTAAATTTGGTTCTGTTGCACACATTAGTTGCGGATAAGCGCCTTTTTCAGCTGATTGGGTTAAAGGAGATAATTTCATCAGACCAAAAATAAGTTTCATCATAAAACTACCACTTGTATTTATTAAGTTAGTTCTTGAAGAACCAGGATGACAAGCATACGCTTTAACAGTTGTTTTACCTGCTTTTTTTAATTTATCCTGTAATTCATAAATAGTCATAATCTGTGCTAATTTACTTTGACTATAGGCATTATTAGGCGTATAATCTTTATCCCAATTTAAATCATCAAATTTAATGGTTTTAATTCCCATATCATATCCCATACTTCCTACGGTTACTATGCGTCCTTTAGATTTTTCAATTAATGGGAATAATAAAGCTTGAAGTGTAAAATTTCCGTAATAATTTGTTCCCATTTGACTTTCCCAACCATCAACAGTAAGTATTTGTTTAGGCACTTGAGCAATTGCCGCGTTACATATTAAGGCATCAATTTGAGAAACTGTTTTTAAAACTTCTTCAGCTGCATTTTTTACGGAAGCTTGTGCAGCCAAATCCATTTTTATAGCTACAACATCTATATGGTTACCAAGTTCTTGTTTTAAAATTTTAATGGTGTCATTTGCTTTGGTTGGGTTTCTATTTAGCATAACCACCTTTGCGCCTTTTGATAGCAGTATTTTTGTTGCTTCAAAACCTGTTCCGCTTGTGGTACCTGTAATTACAAATGTTTTGCCATTCAAATTACCAATTTTTTCAGGTGTCCAACCTTTTTTACCGAATTTATTTGTATTCATTTTGTCTGTTTTTTATTGATTTAAGAATACGGCAAAGGTATGTGTGAAGTGCTCTTGATTACGTATACAAATTTTCGAAAGTTGTATACTTTTTGGTTTGTTTTAATTTAAAGAGCAGAAATATGGTTACAAATTAAATTTGATTTTTAAGCATAAATTATATGAGGTGTTGTTAGCAGTTTTATTCACACATTGCATTTAAATAAAAACTCAAATTTTGTCCGCCTTTATTCCAACTATCCATTGTTTTTTCTCTAAAAAAAGCTGTATGTGTTGCTGAACTAGCTGTTGAAATTGCAAAGTATTTACTTTTTTCATTTGCTTTTACACTTTCAAGCCATTGAATTGTTACTGCAACATCTTCAATTTCTTTATTAAAAAAAATTTCATAAGGTTCTAAATCAACTGTAAACCAGCCCAAAAAGTTGTCTTTTATTTCAAATACTATGTTTTTTTGAACTATTAAATCTGTAGGAAGTCCTTCTTTAATTTTATAAAAATTTACCCTAAATTTTAAAGATTTAAAGTCATTAGAAGTTATATTAAAAGTTAAATCTTTAATATGGCAATTTCTATTCATTTTAAATTTCATTCCTCTTTCTTTACTCAATCGGTCGTCAACATCTTTTTCATAATAAGAGTAAAAATTTGAGTGAAACAAGCCTAGTCCTTTGGATGATCTTCCAATTTTTTTTGATTTTAGTTTTATTTTATTTGAATTTACAACAACTTCATTTAATTCTATATTTTTGGGTTTAAGTAAAATAGGTTTTTTTATTTTAGTTAGTTCCGATACTAAAATTTTTTCAGTTTTAAAGCCAATGTATGAAAAAACAACAGTGTCTTTTGAAGATATATTGTTATTTAGTGAAAGCTTGAATAAACCATTATTATTAGAAACCGTTCCAACGGTTTTATTTTTAATTCCAATATTAACATAGGCGAGAGGTTCATTATTTTCAAAATTCCAAACTTTTCCAGTTAGGGTTTTTTCTTGAGAGAGAACAATTACACTAATAAAAACTGATAATATTGTGAAGAAAATTTTCATAGAAAGTAGTTGATATTGATTTAGTTAGCAAGGTTAAAAAATCAATAATAATTTTTAGTTAAGAATTTAATAATTGTGAAAATCTTAAGATTTCAATGCTGAACTTATCGATTTACACGTTG
>NZ_JBFHHX010000021.1:0-31821 GCF_041596795.1 Lutibacter sp. | reverse complement strand
TATTCGAAATTCCCGGAATTTTCTTTTGTAATACTCCCGAACGCAAATCGCCTTCTAGTAAATGAAATAATATTAAAGGTTTCCATTTTGTTCCTATTAGATTCATTGTATAATTTAATGGACAGTTAATATTTTTAATCAAAATTAAAATTTATTTTATTGATAATCATAATTTTACTCTTTTAAGTAACTATATTACTTTTTAGTAAGTTATTGCCTAATATGCAAATATAAACTATTTTTGTAATCTAAAATATAATATATGACAACAACTAAGAATTATCCGAAATCATTTTCACATATTGGTATCACGGTTCCTAATATTAAAAAAGCTGTAGAGTTTTATACCGAAGTAATGGGATGGTATGTAATTATGGAGCCTTCAACAATAAAAAAAGAAAGAGAAACAGCAATTGGACAAATGTGTATTGATGTTTTTGGTGAAGATTGGACCGAGTTTGAAATTGCGCATTTATCTACATCTGATGGTGTTGGAGTTGAAATGTTTTCATTTCCTCAAGGCATAAAAGAAGCTCCAGAATTTAACCCTTTTAATACTGGTCTATTCCATTTTTGCATTCAAGACCCAAACATAGAGGATTTAATTGAAAAAATTGTTGCTTACGGCGGTAAACAAAGAATGCCAATTAGAGAATACTATCCAGAAGAAAAACCATTTAAAATGTGTTATGTAGAAGATCCTTTTGGAATTGTTTTTGAAATTTATACGCATAGTTACGAATTAACATATTCTTCAGGCGCTTATACAAAATAAGCCTTGAAATTTAAAATACTAGCAAACACAAAAGACTATTTAAATGGTCTTTTGTGTTTTACCTAAATAAACCTGCAACTCAAGAATTACTCTAGCTCATCTATAAAACTTTTCATTTTAGCTATTAATTGAGATACATGAAATCCGTCTAATAATGCATGATGCACTTCTACTGAAAACGGAATTTTACGTTGATCGTTTTCAGTAAACAATCCTCCAAAAACAATTTTAGGAATTCCCTTATTTTTTTCGTCTCCCTTTCTAGCATGTTTTACACTAGTAAAGGTAAACCAAGGCAATGTTGAGCAGTGTATTATACCTAATTCATTTTCTTGCGCACCTAAAGTTACTCCTTTTTTATGTGCTTCCATTACCTTTTCACCACTGGTATCAAATTCAAAAATTGTTGGTTTTATAGGGAAATTACAAAACGAAAATGTGTTATCTTCATTTAAAACCGTTGAACCAATGTTTACTTCATCAAAAATATAAACTTTGTTATTATTGATGCGTAACTTAAATTCTGGAATTTCATTTATACTTTTTAAAGCAACATAAATACAAGCTAATGAAAACGATAATTTATTTTTCTTACAAAAATTATAAAGTTTAGTTACCTCTAAATTTACGGTAATATTAAAAAAAGGATCTTCATAATCTTTAAAAAACTCGAATTGTTCTTTTCTCTTCCAATTTTCAACAGAAAATTCTTTCATCGTTACTCCTTCTGATTTACAGTATAAGTTCTCCATTTTTCTAAACAAGCTAGAATATCTTCTGGAATTTCAGAATTAAAACGCAAATACTCTTTGGTAGTTGGATGTTCAAAACCTAAGGTTTTGGCATGTAAAGCTTGACGCGGTAATACTTTAAAACAGTTATCTACAAATTGCTTATATTTTGTAAAAGTGGTGCCTTTTAAAATATCATTTCCTCCATAACGTTCATCGTTAAAAAGTGTATGACCAATATGCTTAAAATGTGCTCTAATTTGGTGTGTTCTACCTGTTTCTAACTTACATTGCACCAAGGTAACATAGCTAAAACGCTCAATTACTTTATAATGTGTTACTGCGTGTTTTCCAAAATCGCCTTCAGGAAAAACACTCATTTGTAACCTATTCTTTAGACTTCTACCAATATTCCCTTCAATTCTACCTTCATCTTCTTCAATATTTCCCCAAACAAGGGCATAATACAAACGCTCTGTTGTTCTATCGAAAAATTGTTTAGATAAATGTGCCATTGCAAATTCTGTTTTAGCAACAACCAATAAACCACTTGTATCTTTATCTATTCTATGTACCAATCCTGGACGTTCGTTAGAATTTGTTGGTAGATTTTCTATATGATGAATTAATGCATTTACCAAGGTTCCGCTATAATTACCATGACCTGGATGCACCACCATTCCGGCAGGTTTATTTACAACCATAACTTGGTTGTCTTCAAATACAATATCTAAAGGGATATCTTCTGCAACCAATAAATTTTCGTGTGGTGGATGCGATAAAACAACACGCACCACATCGTTTGGTTTTACCTTATAATTTGGTTTAACTGCAACATCATTTACTAAAACGTTTCCAGCTTTTGCTGCTTGTTGAATTTTATTTCGAGTAGCATTTTCAATAAAATTCATTAAAAATTTATCTACACGTAAAGGTTCTTGCCCAACATGTGCTACATAATTAAAATGCTCGTAAAATTCTTCGTTTTCTGCGCTAATTTCTTCTAAACTCATTAGTTTTCTGTATATCTTCCTGTTCCTTCACCATCACCTAACTTAAGTGTAATAACAGAGTTTTTTGGAATTTTTTCACCTGATTTTAGGGCTTTACCTTTAAATATTAACCCTCTTACCACATCTTTTGCAATATCTGAAACGTAAACAGGTTCTGCACTTATTTTAAAACCAATAGAACTAAGGTGAGATGTTACTTGTCTTTTTGTTTTTCCAAAAACACTTGGCACTTCTATATTTCTATAACCAGACGGATTTAAAGTGAGGTATATTTTTCTATTTTCTTTTACAAAATCTCCAGGTTCTGGATCTTGATCTATTACCGATTTTGCAGGATATTCTGGGTTATAACTTGCAGAATCAATTACAAAAAGTCTTAAATCTAACTCTTCTAATGTTCTTTCTACTTCATTTAAACTCATTTTCTCCAGATTTGGAACTTCAATTTTTTGATTATGATTTGTTGAAATATTTAACCATTTCATAACTACAAAAATAAACACCACCAAACCAACAAATGCAATAACTAGTTGTTTTAAAAACGTTTTGGACTTTATAAATTTAATCAGACTCATTTTTTATATTTTAATTTTGCAAAGATACTTTTTTTTGAATTGATTTGTTTAGTTGTTAATTGCAAAAAAATTAAGCGCTTCAATTCATAAAAAAATATACGATAGAATTTCCTTAAAATCTTCTAAACTTTCCAACTTTTAAGCTAACAAATTTCAACTATATTTATGTAAGTTTGTACTTATGCTAATACAATAAACTTAAAATGAAAAAAAATATTGCCATTATTATGGGGGGTTACTCCTCTGAAGTTGATATTTCACTTAATAGCGGAGCTGTAGTATATCAACATATTTCTAAAGATAAATACAACCCTTACAAAATTCATATTTTAAAAAATAAATGGGTTTTAGTTGATGATTCTAACAGAGAATATCCAATAAACAAACACGATTTTTCTGCAGAAATTGATGGTAAAAAAATCACTTTCGACTGTGTTTTTAATGCAATACACGGAAGTCCTGGTGAAAACGGAAGCATTTTAGCCTATCTAGAATTAATTGGTTTAAAACACACCTCTGCCCCATTCTATCAAATGGCATTAACTTTTAATAAACGAGACTGTTTAAGTGTTGTTAAACAATACGGCATAAAAACAGCTACCTCTTATTATTTAGACAAAGGAGATGCAATTGATATTGATACAATAATTGCTAAAGTTAGCTTACCATGTTTTGTAAAACCAAATAATGCTGGTTCTAGCTTTGGAATTTCTAAAGTTAAAACTAAAGACGAAATGTTACCTGCTATTGAAAAAGCCTATAATGAAGATTCTCAAATTTTAATTGAAGCCTTTTTAGACGGAAGCGAAGTTTCTATTGGTGTAATAAATTATAACAATAAAATTACGGTTTTACCAATGACAGAAATTGTAACAGAAAACGACTTTTTTGATTATGAAGCTAAATACGAAGGTAAAGCTGAGGAAATTACGCCAGCACGAGTTTCTGAAGAACTTCATGAAAAATTAGAAAAAACAGCCATTAAAACTTATAAAGCATTAAATATGAGCGGCTTTTCGCGTTCTGAATACATTATAGTAAACAATGAACCTCATTTTTTAGAAATGAATACAGTTCCTGGTTTAACAACTGCAAGCTTAATACCGCAGCAAGCTGCAATTGCAGGCATTAGTTTACAACAACTTTTTGATAATGCCGTAGAAATGGCTTTAAAAAATTAATTATGAAAAAAGCAATTTTTCCTGGCTCGTTTGACCCAATAACACTTGGTCACGTAGATATTATAAATAGAGCCTTACCTTTATTTGATGAGATTATAATTGCAATTGGAGTAAATTCTGATAAAAAATATATGTTTTCTCTAGAAGATCGAGAAAATTTTATAAAAGAAAACTACAAAAACGAACCTAAAATTAAAGTGCTAACCTATTCTGGTTTAACTACAGATTTTTGCGAAAAAATGAATGTTGATTTTATTTTACGTGGTTTAAGAAATCCTGCCGATTTTGAATTTGAAAAAGCCATTGCACAAACCAATAGAAAACTTTCTAATATTGAAACTGTATTTTTATTAACCTCTTCAGATACTGCTTTTATCAGTTCAAGTATTGTTAGAGATGTTTACAGACACGGAGGAGATATTTCTAGCTTTGTGCCAGAAAGCGTTAGTAAAAAATAATTCAAATAATATATAAGCTAGCTTATATATTATTTCTTAAGTAATTATACAGGCTAGCTTCACTATTAAAATAGAATAACTTTAACCTTTTAAACAACAAAAACACATACAATTGTAAGTTTAAAAAAGAATAAATATATATGAAAAAAATAACACTCTTACTTTTAGTTATCTCTATTTCTTGTTCTAAAACCCCTAAACAAAATTCTCCAGATTTCACTACTAAATTTGAAAAAACTAATGGTTTAGAAACTACAACTTATACAGAAACAATCACCTATTTTAAACAATTAGCAGCTGAATTTCCTGAAATTGACATTAAAGAAATTGGTACAACCGATAGCGGAAATCCACTACATTTAATAGTTTTTAATAGTGTAAAAGAATTTGATTTCGCTAAAATTAATAAAAGTTCTAAAAATGTTATTCTAATAAATAATGCCATTCACCCTGGAGAACCAGACGGTGTAGATGCTTCTATGTTACTTTTACGAGATATTGCTCAAAATCCAGATAAAATAAAAACCTTAGAAAATATTGTTTTAGCTGTAATTCCAATTTATAATATTGGTGGCGCTTTAAATAGAAGCGCGCATTCTAGAGCAAACCAAAACGGACCAAAAGAATACGGTTTTAGAGGAAATACCAGAAACTTTGATTTAAATAGAGATTTTATAAAAGCCGACACAAAAAATGCACGTGCTTTTGCTGAAGTTTTTCATCTAGTAAATCCAGATGTTTTTATTGACAATCACGTTAGTAATGGTGCAGATTACCAATATGCAATTACACATTTATTTACACAACATAACAAATTAGGTAATGATTTAGGGCTGTTTTTAGAAACCACTATGAGACCTGTAATTGAAGCCGATTTACTAAAAAAAGACATTATAATTACACCTTATGTAAATGTTTGGGGTACTACTCCAGAAGCTGGTTTTAGTCAGTTTTTTGATTCTCCAAGGTATTCTACAGGTTATACAAGTTTATTTAATACATTAGGTTTTATGGTAGAAACACATATGCTAAAACCTTACAAACAACGTGTAGAACAAACCTACAGTTTACTTGAAAGCGCTATAAATTTTACTATAAAAAACAGTTCAAAAATTAAAGAATTACGTAAAAATGCAGTAGCAAAAATTTTAGCAAAAAAAACATATCCAATCACTTTTGAAATTTCTAAAGATACATTTACAACACTTCAATTTAAAGGTTATGAAGGAAGTTATATAGATAGTAAAGTAACCAACGGAAAACGCCTATTTTACGATAAAACAAAGCCATATACTAAATCTGTTAAATATTACAATAATTATAAAGTTACAAAAGAAATCACCATTCCAAAAGCTTATATTTTAAATCAAGGTTGGTGGAAAGTTATAGAACGATTAAATGAAAACAATATAGCATATACCGTTTTTAAAAACGATACAATAATTACTGCTGAAGAACAGCATATAGCAGATTATAAAACTAGAACTACTGCTTATGAAGGGCATTACTTGCATTACAATACTACCGTTTCAACTTCAACCAAAGAAATTAAATTTAATAAAGGTGCTATTTATATTCCTGTAAATCAATTTGGGGCACGTTATATTATAGAAACTTTAGAAGCCTCTGCAACAGATTCGTTTTTTAACTGGAATTATTTTGATAGTGTTTTACAACAAAAAGAAGGATATTCTGCTTATGTTTTTGAAGATATTGCCGAACAGTTTTTAAAAGACAATCCAGATGTAAAAAAAGAATTAGCTAAAAAAATAGCCACCGATGTTGACTTTGCAAAAAATACTAGAGCTCAATTAGATTTTATTTATAAAAAATCTCCTTATTATGAAGCTGCTCATTTAAAACTACCAATACACAAAGTGTTTTAAATCATTCTTTTATGAATTTAAACACCAAAGAAATACAATTACAATACGAAGGTTTTTTAAAAACACCTCAACTATGGATTAACAATGCTGTTTTTGGCTTAGAACAATTTATTCTTCAAAAAGAAAACATCACACAGTTTAACGGAAACATTGTTAAAAATCAGCGATTAGGAAAGCGTGTTGAACGTTTTTTAAGTCATCAATTGCGACAAAATACTTCTATTAAAATTTTAACAGAAAATACTCAAATTCAAAATAACAAAACTACTGTAGGTGAACTAGATTGTATTTTAAAGCAAAATAACACTCCTGTCCATTTAGAAGTTATTTATAAATTTTACTTGTATGATGCTTCTGTTGGAAAAACAACATTAGACCATTGGATTGGCCCTAACAGAAAAGATAGTTTGGTTGAAAAATTGCGTAAATTAAAAGATAAACAACTACCTCTTTTGTACAATCCGTTTACCAAACCATTACTAAAAAAATTAAAACTCTCCCCAGAAAACATTCAACAAAAAGTACTTTTTAAAGCCCAATTATTTATTCCGTACCAGACAACTAAAATCAATTTTGAATTGCTAAATAAAAATTGTGTGAAAGGATTTTACATTCATTTTAATGAATTACAACAATTTAATACTTGTAAATTTTACATTCCAACAAAAATAAATTGGTTACAAGAAATTGAAACACAAACCAAATGGTTGCCTTTTGAAGTATTTTTACAAAAGTTAACAGTTTTTATTCAACAAAAAACAGCTCCACTCTGCTGGTTAAAAAAATCTAATGGAGAAACTGAAAAGTTTTTTGTTGTTTGGTGGTAAAAATCAATATTTATTTACTCTAAAAAATAAACTATGATTTATAAAATAGTTTTCAGTATTTTAGCAGCCATTACTATCTAAAAATAAAACATGCTAAATTATACTACGTACAAACATAAAACTTCAAAAGAATGGGTAACATTTGTACACGGAGCTGGAGGAAGCTCGTCCATTTGGTTTAAACAAATTAGAAGCTTTAGTGCTATTTACAATGTTTTAATATTAGATTTAAGAGGGCATGGAAACAGTAAAAAAGTTTTACAAGACGCTTTTAAAGAAAAATATACTTTTGATGCAATTACACATGATATTGTTGAAGTAATTGATCATTTAAATATAAAACAATCGCATTTTGCTGGTATTTCTTTAGGTACTATTTTAATTAGAAATTTAGCAGAAAAACATCCTGAGCGTGTAAAAAGTATGATTATGGGTGGAGCTATTATGAAACTCAATCTAAAATCTCAATTATTAATACGTATTGGTGTACTTTTTAAATCGATTGTTCCGTATTTACTTTTATATAAGTTATTTGCATTTATTATAATGCCTCGTAAAAATCATAAAAAATCGCGTTTAATTTTTGTTAACGAAGCTAAAAAATTATATCAAAAAGAATTTATTCGATGGTTTAAACTAACTTCAGAAATAAATCCTTTATTACGTTTTTTTAGAACAACAGCTATTAATATTCCTACTTTTTATATTATGGGTGAAGAAGATCATTTGTTTTTACCTTCTATAAAAGAAGTAGTAGAAACTCATTTAAAATCTACTTTATTTGTAATAGAAAATTGTGGTCATGTTGTAAATATTGAGCAAGCTCAAGTATTCAACCAACAATCAATTCAGTTTATTGAAAATCAATAAATTAGATAATGAAATTAATTTATACATTAAATTGTTGGTAAAAAACACCAACAATGGAAAAAACAATACTAAATAAATTTAAAAAATATACTACCTGCACTTCTATTCTGTTAAACAACCGATTTAAAATGACAGATAGTAATTTTTTAATAATCTTTTTACTAAAAAATTTAACCTTTATTTAGGCCATTTTATAGTATCGTCATTAATAAATAAAGGAGACCATTGAATTTCATCTAAAACACCATTTGTCAACCAAAAGTTAATTGATTTTTCATCAATTTCAATTACTTTATTATCTTCATCATCACTTTCAGAACAGTCTTCAACATATACATGTCCATAATCAATCTCATCTAATTGATCTACCAATTTGCTTTCGTTTAACCCAATTAACGATACTTCTTCTAACTCATAATAATCTGAACTAACAGAAATCATCATTAGTTTCCAGTCTTCAGCTTCATCAAAACTAATAGATAAAAATAATTCGTCATACTCCCAAGATTCTGTTGCATCATTAGCTGCTTCAGAATGCGAATATTTATCAATAAATGTAGGCTCACCAAGCAATTCTTTTACTTGTGCTCTAGACATTCCAAACTTTAGAAACCCCAATCCAATACCAGGTTTAATCTCTTTTAATTCTTTTAACATTATATAAATTTAATTAACAATTGTAAAACAAATATAATTTATTATTTCTATCTAAAAAAAGTGTAATTTTAATTTTAAATTAAGCTTTTCCAAGTTTTTTTATTGCAACCCATTGTCTAAAGGTATCCCTTGCATCTGTTGCTGGATATCCAACAACTGTTTTACCTGCCGGAACATCACTCATTACACCTGAACCACCACCAACAACAGCCCCTGAACCAATAGTTACATGGTCTTTAATTGAAGATGCTCCTCCAATAATTACACCATCACCTAAAGTTACAGAGCCAGCCAAACCACTACTTCCTGCCATAATACAAGAACGCCCTAACACACAATTGTGCGCTATTTGTACCAAATTATCAATTTTACAACCATCGCCAATTATTGTTGCACTAAATTTAGCACGATCAACAGAAGAATTTGCACCAATTTCAACATTATTACCAATAATAACATTACCAATATGTGGTACTTTTAACAAACCGCTTCCGTCTTCTTTTGGTCGGTAACCAAAGCCGTCGGCTCCAATACTTACATTTAAATGAAAAATACAATCATTTCCAATTTCGGTTCGTTCACGTATTACGGTTCCAGACCATATTACTGTTCTATATCCAATTTTAGAAGCTTCAAAAATTACAACATTTGGATATAAATGCACATTATCTCCTAATTCAACATTTTTTCCAACATAACAATTTGCGCCAATTTTACAATGTGCACCAATTTTTGCAGTTTCGTCTATTACTGCAGTTGGATGAATGTCTTGTTCTAATTTAGGTAAATCAGGATTAAAAACCTCTAATAATTTAGCCATTGCTAAATCGGCATCTTTAACTTTTATAATCGCTCTATTTTCAGTTGGTTCTACTAATAAGTTTAAATTTACAATAGCTACACTTGCTTTAGAAGACTTCCATAAGTGGACAAATTTTTTATTTCCTATAAAACTAATTTGATTTTCAGTTGCTTTACTTAAGTGTTCTGGCCCTGTTATTTTATGAGAAGTTGTTCCTAATAATTCTCCATTTAAAATTGAGTTGATTTCTTGAATTGAGTATGATTTCATTGATAGTTTGGTGTTTAGGCAATAAATATATTCTTTTTAATTTTAACAATAACCAACTTTTCTTCTAAAACTAAATTCTAATTATTAAATAGGAAGCTATTTACATGCAAAATTTCATATTTAATTTAAAAATCTTAATTACAAATTCTATTAAAATTTAGTACTTTGCACCTCCAAAATTTAGTAATAAATAAAACTAACATGTTCAAAATTTAATCACATAACAGAATGATTAATAGCGAACAGCATGCCTGCACTGACCGGAGTTGAAGTGTGACCTATAAAAAACTATAAAAAAAGACACATGAAAGTTTGTATTGCCGAAAAACCAAGTGTTGCTCGTGAAATTGCTACTGTTCTAGGAGCAACAACAAAACGCGATGGGTATTTTGAAGGAAATGGTTATGCTGTTACATATACTTTCGGACATTTATGCACTCTATTTGAACCTAGCGATTATAAACCCCATTGGAAAAGTTGGGATTTGAACAACTTACCAATGTTACCTGAAAAATTTAAAACAAAAGTGGTTTCAAATGATGGTATACAAAAGCAATTTAACATAGTAAAAAGCTTATTTGATAAGGCTGAAGTAATTATAAATTGTGGTGATGCAGGACAAGAAGGAGAACTAATTCAACGTTGGGTAATTAAACAAGCTAGTTATAAAGGTGAAGTACAACGTTTATGGATTTCATCATTAACTACAGAAGCTATAAAAGAAGGTTTTCAAAATTTAAAACCTTCAAAAAATTACGATAGTTTATATTATGCTGGTTTTTCTAGAGCCATTGGAGATTGGCTTTTAGGTATGAATGCTACCCGTTTATATACCGTAAAACACGGTGGTTACAAACAAATGCTATCTGTTGGTCGTGTGCAAACTCCAACTTTGGCAATGTTAGTAAATAGGTATAAAGAAATTGAAAATTTTAAACCACAACCCTATTGGGAATTACAAACCTTATACCGAGAAACTCAATTTAATTGTGAAGAAGGTCGGTTTTTAAAGAAAGAAGAAGGTGAAATTTTTGCGAATAAAGTAAAAGAAAGCGATTTTGAAATTGTTTCAATTACTAAAAAGAAAGGTAAAGAATACGCTCCAAAATTATTCGATTTAACAGGTTTACAGGTCTATTGCAATAATAAATTTGGTTTTTCTGCGGATGAAACCTTAAAAATTGTTCAAAAATTATACGAACAAAAAGCGGTAACCTACCCAAGAGTTGATACCACTTTTTTACCAACTGATGTATATCCTAAAGTTCCTGCAATTCTAAAAAACCTTACAGATTACCAAAACTTAACAGCTACTTTACTAGAAAAAAAATTAAAAAAATCATCTAGAGTTTTTAACGATAAAAAAGTTACCGATCACCATGCTATAATTCCTACAGGTGTTCAAATTAGTTTGCAATACAATCAAAAACAGGTATATGACATTATTACCAAACGATTTATTGCTGTTTTTTATGATGAATGTGCAGTTTCTAACACAACTGTAATTGGAAAAGCAGATACGGTTTCTTTTAAAACAACTGGAAAAGAAATTTTAAAAAAAGGATGGAGAGTTGTTTTTGAAACTCCAAATACTCCTAAAAAAGAAGCCGGTATTTTACCAACCTTTGTTAAAGGTGAAAAAGGACCTCATATTCCTTCATTTTTAGAAAAAGAAACAAATCCTCCAAAACATTTTACAGAAGCTACGCTTTTACGCTCTATGGAAACTGCTGGCAAACAAGTAGATGATGATGATTTAAGAGAATTGATGAAAGAAAATGGTATTGGTAGACCGTCTACACGTGCAAATATTATTGAAACACTTTTTAAACGTAAATATATTGTTAGAAATAAAAAACAATTACTACCTACTGAAACTGGAATTCAATTAATTGATACCATTCAAAATGAATTACTAAAATCTGCTGAACTTACAGGTAGATGGGAAAAAAAATTAAAAGAAATTGAAAAAGGAACTTTTAATGCCGGAACTTTTATAAAAAATATGAAAAAAATGGTGGATGATTTGGTTTACGAAGTTCGTTCAGAAAAAGTTAGAGCTAATATTTCTGCTGTTTCAACTCTTAAAAACAATAAGATTCCTGCCTCCGCAGGAATGACAAAAAAAAGTAAAAAAGGGATTACCGCTGAAAAATGCCCAAAATGTAATAAAGGAACTATTTTAAAAGGAAAAACAGCTTATGGTTGTAGTAACTATAAAAATGGATGCGATTTAAAACTTCCGTTTAGTTTTTTAAATAAAAAAATATCTGAAAACCAATATACTAGATTATTAAAAAAAGGATGTACTGTAAATTTAAAAGGATTTAAAACCGAAAAAGGCACTGTTGAAGGCTTAATTCGTTTTGATGAAAATTTCAATTTAAAATTAGAAGAGAAACAGGCTACTCGCCCTCAAAACAACACTAAAAATACACCTAAAAAAATCAATTGCCCTAAATGTAAAAAAGGTACTATTTTAAAAGGAAAAACTGCTTACGGCTGTAGCGAATATAAAAATGGTTGCGATTTTATTTTTAGTTTTGATGATATTAGAAAAAAAGCTGCTGGACAAGAGTTAACTAAAGAATTAGTATATCAAATTTTAAATGGAAAACATTAAAGACCAACATTTTGCAATTTACAAACCAGACGGATATTTAAGTCAATTTATAAATAACCAAACCAAGCGTACCAATAAAAAAATGTTGGGTGATTTATACAATTTTCCTGAAAACACAATGGCAATAGGCCGTTTAGACGAACCTTCTGAAGGCTTATTATTACTAACTACCAATGGAAAAACTAGTGAGTATATTAGAAGTTCTAAAATAGAAAAAGAATATTATGCCCAAGTTGATGGTACTATCTCTTTTGAAGCCGTTGAAACCTTAAAAAATGGAGTTGAAATAAATACTGAAAACGGGAAATATTTAACTAAAAAATGCACCGTAAAAAAATTAAAAACTCCTTTATTACCAAAAAGAAATAAAAAAATTAGAGACGATCGTCACGGACCAACAAGTTGGATATCTATCACTTTAACCGAAGGAAAATTTAGGCAAGTTCGTAAAATGACTGCCGCTGTTGGATTTCCTACTTTACGATTGGTGAGAGTAAGAATTGGTGTTTTTAAACTTCAAAATATGCTTCCTGGAGAAGTTAAACCAATAGAGATTTAACTTCTTCTGTTAAGGAAACTAATTATTTTTCAAATAAACCTTTGGTGAATTTTTCTGGATTTGCTGCTAAATGATAACGTGGATCATCAATAGCTTCAATAATAACTTCTTTAAATTTTGGACTAGATTTATGTAATAATACTTTACATTCTTCACTTAAATGCTTTAAATAAATTTTTTTGCCAGCTGTTTCGTATTTTTCAACCAAATTAAAAATAGCTTCTACTGCTGAATGGTCTGAAACTCTAGATTCAACAAAATCAATTTCTACATGATCTGGATCATTTTTCACGTCAAATTTTTCCATAAAAGTTGAAATTGAACCAAAAAATAAAGGTCCCCAAATTTCATAAATTTTTGTTCCATCATCTTTCATTCTTTTTCTTGCTCTAATTCTAGTTGCATTTTCCCAAGAAAATACTAAGGCACTAAAAATTACACCTGCAATTACTGCGATGGCTAAATCGAAAATAACGGTTAATGCAGAAACTAAAATTAAAACAAATAAATCTGCTCTTGGAATTTTATTAATAATTCTAAAACTACTCCAAGCAAATGTACCAATAACCACCATAAACATTACACCTACTAAGGCTGCAATTGGAACTTCTTCTATATATGAAGAACCAAATAATATAAATAACAATAACATTACAGCTGCTACAATTCCAGATAATCTACCTCTACCTCCACCTTTTATGTTTATAATAGATTGACCAATCATAGCACAACCACCCATTCCACCAAATAAACCTGTAACAATATTAGCACCACCTTGTGCTAAACATTCTCTATTTCCATCTCCTCGAGTTTCTGTTAAATCATCAACTAAATTTAGGGTCATTAATGATTCTATTAAACCAATTGCAGCTAAAATTAAAGCGTATGGTAATATAAATACAATAGAATCCCAAGTAAAAGGAACTTTTGCAAAAGTTTCTAACTTTAAGGTAGGAAAACCACCTTTTAAACCAGCTCCTCCTCCATCTCTAATAAAAGAACCTACAGTTGCAACATCAAAATTTATAAATATAGCAACTCCAGTTACAATTAAAATAGCTATTAAAGCTTCTGGCAATTTTTGGGCTTTTTTAATTTTTGGCAATCCCCACATTATAAGCATCGTTAAAGCCACCAAACCAATCATTACATATAATTGACTACCTTCTAGCCAAACTTTTTCACCACCTACCGTTCTTTTAAACATTCCTAATTGTGAAAGAAATATTACAATTGCCAATCCGTTTACAAACCCCATCATTACAGGATGCGGAATTAAACGAACAAATTTACCAAGCTTTAAAAGGCCTGCTAAAACTTGAAATATTCCCATTAAAATTACAGTTGCAAATAAATAGTACAATCCTAAATTTTCACCTGGATTACCCAATGCATTTCCTTCGGAAACCAAACTAACCATAACAACCGCTAAAGCACCTGTTGCTCCAGAAATCATACCTGGCCTTCCTCCAAAAATTGAAGTAATTAATCCTACCATAAAAGCAGCATACAACCCTACTAACGGATCAACACCTGCAACAAAAGCAAATGCAACAGCTTCAGGTACTAAAGCTAAAGCAACGGTAATTCCAGATAATACATCGTTTCTAACGTTTGATACTCTTTTAGTTATAAATTTTGTCATTGAATATTGTTTTAAAAAAGCGGCAAAGATAAGTAAATATTTTTTAGGATAATTTTAGTATCAACCTCAGTCTCAATCAAAGCCATCGTTTAAAACAATAATTTTATATTTCCATACGTATTTTCTAAGGCAACTTTAATTTCATCTTCGGTTTTAAAAATCGCTTTTTCAATATCTTCTTCCGTTTGTGGTGTTAGTTCTCCTTCAAAATCGGTATACATTAAAAACCATGACGTAATTTTTAATATAAATTTTCCTTTTTTTTCAAAAACATGATAAGTATCTGTTATAAAATTTTTTATTGTAAGGTTTTTAATACCACATTCTTCTTCAACTTCTCTAACCGCACAATTTTTAATACATTCTCCTTTTTCTAATTTTCCTTTTGGCAAGTCCCATTTATCTAACCTATAAATAAATAAAACTTCATTTTTTTTATTAAAAACTTTACCTCCAGCAGCTTTTTCAATTTTAAAAAAAGACATAAACTGCTGCCAGTCAGCCTCTATATCATTACTTACAAAACATATTCCAAGTAATTTTTTCTCAAATAAATCAGTTAACACCGAGTTAATTTTAGAACTATTAAAGCTTACTTTTTTATATTTTGTTGATATTTTCTTATTTTCTGTCAAAATAATTGGACAGTCATTCACAAAAACTTTATACATTTGCATTATGATTAAGAACAAAGATACTGCAAAAAAAACTGCTGAACTTTTATTACAAATAAAAGCTATTAAATTACAACCAAACGACCCATTTACTTGGGCTTCTGGATGGAATTCACCAATTTATTGCGACAATAGAACTACGTTATCGTTTCCAAAAATAAGAAATTATTTGAGAGAAAACCTTGCTAATTTAATTGAAGAAGAATATGGGAAGCCCGATGTAATTGCAGGAGTAGCAACTGGCGCCATTGCAATTGGTGTTTTAGTTGCCCAACACTTAAACGTTCCTTTTGTGTATGTACGACCTGAACCTAAATCACATGGTAGAAAAAACCAAGTGGAAGGTTTGTTGGAAAAAAACAAAAATGTGGTAGTTGTTGAAGATTTAATTAGTACTGGTAAAAGTAGTTTAAACGCTGTTGAAGCTTTAAAACAAGAAGGCGCTAATGTAAAAGGAATGGTAGCTATTTTCTCTTATGGATTTGATATTGCATCTGAAAACTTTGCAAATGCCAACGTTAAATTAAATACCTTAAGCGATTACGATCATTTATTAGAACAATCTTTAGACAGCAATTACATTTCTGAAAATGAGTTAAAAACACTTAAACTTTGGAGAGAAAATCCTAGTGAGTGGAATAAAAAATAAAAATTATGAATTTAGAAACTAAAAAATCTGTTATTAATAAGTCTCAAAAAGAATTTTTTGAATTTTTGACCGACTTAAATAATTTTAAGCAATTAATGCCTGAAAATACCGATAAGTTTGAAGTTGATGGAGAATCTTTTATATTTAGCTTAAAAGGAATGCCAGAAATTAGATTGGTTGTAAAAGAAAAACAAGAATTTGATAAAATTGTTTTAGGTGCAGCTAGTAGCAAACTAAATTTTTCATTAACTGCCAACATTGTGCCTGTTACAGAAAACAGTTGTGAAACTCAATTGTTATTTAATGGAGATTTTAATCCAATGATGGCTATGATGGTTAAAAGTCCATTGCAAAAATTTATTGATACGTTAACTGAAAACGCAAGTAAATTATAATAGTATTTTTACAAATTAACGACTCGCAAATTTAATTTCTTTTAAATTAAATTTGCGAGTTTTTTCATTTTCTAACTCAACAACCAACTGCCCTTCTGCTGAAACATCAATAATTTTCCCAATAAAAACCAAGTCTTTATTATCAATAAACATTGCGGGAATCTGATATTTAAACAGCAAATTCATATATTCCATTTTAAGCTGAGAAAACTTTTTAGCATCTATATATTTAATATAACTAGCTATTGAATTAATAAGGTCTAAAAGTAATTGATCACGGTCAAAATCTATTCCTGATATTTTTTTTAAAGAGGTTACATTCTCAATTTCTTTTGAAAACGAAATTTGATTAACATTTAAACCAATTCCAATAACCGTATTTTTAATAAAATTTCCAGAAATACTATTCTCAATTAAAATCCCAGCAATCTTATCTTTATCTGCCAAAATGTCGTTTGGCCATTTAATATAATATTTTGTATCCCATTTATTTTTTAAAGCAGCTAAAACACCAAGAGCAACTGCCATACTTAAATAAAATTGACGAGTAATTTCAAAGTCAACAAATTTAACTAACACACTAAATGTTAGGTTTTTACCTAAGTCAGATTCCCAAACAGTACCTAACTGACCTCGTCCACTGGTTTGCTTATCGGCAACTACAATAGTGTAACTTTCTAAATTGTTTTTAATGGCATTCTCCTTCAGATAAGAATTGGTAGAATCAATGGCATTAAGTTTGATTATCTTCATTTAAATAATTGTAATTTCATCAAAGTTACTTAAAACATATTTTATTATAAAAAAATAATAACTTTGCAGCAAAACTAAAATAAATTTAATGAGTAAAAAAAATATAAGCGCAGACGATCAAATAGCAGTAATAATAAAAGCTATTGATGAATTAAAAGGAGTGGATGTTCAAATATTAGATTTGAGAGAAATTGAAAATACCGTTTGTGATTATTTTATAATCTGTTCTGGAACTTCAAACACACATGTAAATGCTATCTCTGGTAGTATTCAAAAACAAGTTGGTAAATTAGCGAAAGAAAAACCTTGGCATGTAGAAGGCGAAGGAATGGCTGAATGGATTTTAATTGATTACGTAAATATTGTTGTGCACGTTTTCCAAAAAAGAATTCGTGAATATTACGATATTGAGAGTTTATGGGGTGATGCAAAAATTACCCAAATTGCTTAAAGTTTAAAAACTTCTAAAAAAAACTAAATGAGTCAGGAAAACAAGAATACATCAAATAATAAAATTAAAGCTCCTAAATTTAATTTTTATTGGATTTACGGGATTTTATTTGCTTTAATAATTGGATATCAGTTATTTAGTAGCGAAAGCATGTCGTCTAAAAATTTAAGTCAAAATGAGTTCAAAACCATTTTACTTGAAAACGACATCGATAAAATTGTAATAGTTAATAAAGATATTGCAAATATTTACATAAAAAAAGAAGCTTTAGATAAAGAAAAGCACAAAAAAAATGTAAGTTCAATATATTCTAGTAACTCTCCAATGTATTACTATGACTTTGGTGACCTTCAAAATTTTGAAAAAGAATTAAGTACTGACAAAGTTGCAAATAGTTTAGATTTTGACACAACAAATATTGAAAAAACCAACTTCTTAGAACAAATATTCATGTACCTGCCATTTATATTTTTAATTGGTTTATGGATTTATTTTATGAGAAGAATGTCTGGCGGAGGATCAGGCGGAGGTGGACAAATTTTTAGTATTGGTAAATCTAAAGCTAAATTATTTGATGAAAATCAGAAAGTAAAAACATCCTTTAAAGACGTTGCAGGATTAGAAGGAGCAAAAGAAGAAGTACAAGAAATTGTAGACTTTTTAAAAAGCCCTGATAAATATACTTCATTAGGTGGAAAAATACCTAAAGGAGCTTTACTAGTTGGGCCTCCTGGAACAGGTAAAACTTTATTAGCTAAAGCCGTTGCTGGTGAAGCTGGCGTACCATTTTTCTCATTATCTGGTTCAGATTTTGTTGAAATGTTTGTAGGTGTTGGAGCCTCTAGAGTACGTGATTTATTTAAACAAGCACAACAAAAATCTCCTTCTATTATTTTTATTGATGAGATAGATGCTATTGGACGTGCTAGAGGAAAAAATAATATGACAGGCGGAAATGATGAACGCGAAAACACATTAAACCAGTTATTAACTGAAATGGACGGTTTTGGAACCGACACCAATGTAATTGTTATTGCTGCAACAAACCGTGCAGATGTTTTGGATAAAGCCTTAATGAGAGCCGGAAGATTTGACCGTCAAATTTATGTTGATTTACCAGATTTAAAAGAACGTGCCGAAATATTTAAAGTACATTTAAAACCAATAAAGTTAGATAAAGACGCAGACATTGAATTTTTATCGCAACAAACTCCTGGTTTTTCGGGTGCGGATATTGCTAATTTATGTAATGAAGCTGCATTAATTGCCGCAAGAAAAGGTAAAAAAGCAGTACATCATCAAGATTTTTTAGATGCAGTTGATAGAATTGTTGGTGGTTTAGAAAAGAAAAATAAAATTATTTCACCGCGTGAAAAGAAAACAATTGCGTTTCACGAAGCTGGACACGCAACTGCAAGTTGGATGTTAGAACACGCTGCACCATTAGTAAAAGTTACTATTGTACCTCGTGGTCAATCGTTAGGTGCTGCATGGTATTTACCAGAGGAGCGTCAAATAGTGCAAGCAGAACAAATGTTAGATGAAATGTGTGCTACTTTAGCAGGTAGAGCTGCCGAAAAATTAATGTTTGATAAAATTTCAACAGGTGCTTTAAATGATCTTGAAAAAATTACACGTCAAGCAAGAGCTATGGTTACAATTTATGGCTTAAATGATAAAATTGGAAACATAACCTACTATGATTCTTCTGGACAATCAGAATATAGTTTTACAAAACCGTACAGCGAGGAAACTGCACAAACTATTGATAAAGAAATTTCTGAAATTATTGAAACACAATATCAAAGAGCAATTCAAATTTTAAGTGATAATAAAGACAAATTAATTACGCTTGCTGAGCTTTTATTGGAGAAAGAAGTTATTTTTAAAAATGATTTAGAAGTCATTTTTGGAAAGAGACCTTTTGATAAAGAAGTAATTCATTCAGAAGATTCGTCTAAAACTGAAAATTCATCAGAAACTGTTGAATAAATTGATAAGTTTTTTATAATTTTGAAATTATTCAAAATAAATAATGAGTTTTTTCAAAAAATTTTTTAACACCCCAAAACAACCTGAACCTGAAGACGAGTCTTTAGAAGTTCAAAACTTGTCATTAGACCAAATATTCGTCCAAAATTTTATTAAAAATAGCGGAAAGTTTTTGTATTGCACTTCTTTACAAGAAGTTACACAGCATTTAGCAAATATAGCTCAAGAGAATTCTTGGGATACAATTATTTGTAATGATACTGATTTGATAAAACTTGTAAAAACAATAAATGTAAAAACGGTTGAAAGGTTTAGTAATCAATATCCGCTTTTTACATCGTGTGAGCATTTAATTGCAGAAAACGGTAGTATATTGTTTTCTTCAAATCAAATAAAAGAATTCAAAATACCTGAACTTTCTGAAAATTTTATAGTATACGCTACAACAAGCCAGCTAGTAAAAAGTAAAGGAGAAAGTTTAACCGGTATAAAAACGCGTTATTCAGGAAATATACCTAATAATATAAGTGCAATAAAAAATTACAATCCAAATTTTGAGGAAGCTGAAAATGACTTTATGAGTTATGGTAATAGCAATGCTAAAAACTTATATCTATTGCTCTTTGAAGATTTATAACTTATGAGAAAACTTTTTAAACGCGCACTTTCAGGGTTTGTTTTTGTAAGTGTTTTAATTTTTTGCATTCTATATAGTAAAATATCATTTATTAGTTTATTTTTTATACTAATGCTTTTCTGCTTATATGAATTCAAAAAAATGATAGGCCTAAAAAGTATTTTTCCTTATATTATTGGAACCTTAGTTTTTGTATTTGGAAACATATTAAATGTTGAAGATTTACCTTCAATTATGATTTTTGAATATGTTGGAGTTGCACTTTTTTTAACAATATTTATGTCTTTTGCATCCATTCTTTTTGCAAAAAAAGAAGAAGTTATAAGTCATTTAGGAAAAATATTTTTAACTATTATATATATTGTAGTTCCATTTACATTAATAGTACAAATTCCATTTTTAAATGCAACGTTTAACTACGTTAACTCAACCATTTTAGGCGTTTTTGTGTTAATTTGGACCAATGATACTTTTGCATTTATTGTGGGTAAAAATTTTGGCAAACATAAACTACTAGAGCGTATTTCTCCAAACAAAACTATTGAGGGATTTATTGGCGGAATGGTTGCAACCTTTATTGCAAGTTTTATTATTGCAAACCAATTTACAACGCATTCTATTACTCAATGGGTTGTAATTGCCGGAATTGTTAGTATATTTGGAGTATTAGGTGATTTAATTGAATCTATGTTTAAAAGACAAGCTGGCGTAAAAGACAGTAGTAATTTTATTCCAGGACATGGAGGTTTTTTAGATAGGTTTGATAGCGTTATTTTTGCAGCTCCCTTTATTTTTATTTACTTACAAATTATACAATAAATTATGTTTCATAAAGAAGGTTATAAAATAATAGTAATAGCAACTTTTATAGTTGGAATAGGCATCATTTTAGTTGATAGCTTTATTTCCATAAATTGGCTTAACAAGGTTTTGTCTATATCTTTACTCTTGTTTTATATAATTATTTTACAATTTTTCAGAAACCCAAAAAGAAATACCCAATTAAATGATAATGCAGTAATTGCACCTGTTGATGGGAAAGTTGTAGTTATAGAGGAAGTTTTTGAGAAAGAATACTTTAAGGATAAGCGTTTGCAAGTTTCTATTTTTATGTCTCCTATAAATGTACATGTTACCAGATATCCTATTAGCGGAAAAATAAAATTTAGCAAATATCACCCAGGAAAATACTTAGTTGCTTGGCACCCAAAAGCATCTGAAGAAAATGAAAGAACTACTATTGTTGTTGAAAATAAAACAATTGGTGAAGTTTTATATAGACAAATTGCTGGTGCTTTGGCAAAAAGAATTGTAAATTATGCCAAACCAGAAATGGAAGTTGTTCAAGGAACTGACGCTGGTTTTATTAAATTTGGATCTAGAGTAGATTTATTTTTACCGTTAAATGCAAAAATTAACGTTAAATTAAATGATAAGGTTAAAGGCGGAGAGCAGATTATTGCAATGCTATAAATTTATTTTTTTACATTTATGAAATCGGCTTTAGACAAAGAATTTGAAGAAGCATATAACATTGCTGCAACAACAAAAATTAAATTACCACCAGACATAATGCTACAATTTTATGCCTATTACAAACAGGCTTTAAAAGGAAATAATTACGAAGAACCTTCTGGAGATATTGAATTAAGAAATGCCTTTAAATTAAATGCTTGGTTCCAACTTAACCATTTAACCGAAAAAGAGGCAAAACAAAAATATATTGAACTTGTAAATAAATATTTAAAATAATTATGAAAAAATTAATCCTTTTAAGTTGTGTTTTTATTTTAACTGTTTCTTTATTTTCCTGTAAAGAAACACCTAAAAAAATTGAAGAAAACAAAAATGCTGCCTATTCTATTGATTCAAGATTAACATCTATTAAATGGACAGCGTATAAAACCACCAGCAAAACTCCTGTAAAAGGAGAATTTAAATCGGTAATTTTAGATAGCCTTAAAGTAGGAAATAGCGCACAAGAAGTTTTAAATAATTTAAAATTTAGCATTCCTGTTAGTAGTTTATTTACCAATGATACTATAAGAGATAATAAACTTAAAAAATTCTTTTTTGGAACTATGGAAAACACTGCAACTATTAATGGTGAACTTCATATGTTAAATGAAACATCAGGAACTGCAGATATTACTATGAACGGCATAACCCAATCTATGCCAATTACCTATGTAATTAGCGATCAAATGGTAACTATTGAAGCCGTTATGGATTTAGACAATTGGAAAGCGCAAGCAGCAATTACTGCTTTAAATACAGTTTGTGCAGAGCTACATATGGGCGAAGATGGAATTTCTAAAACTTGGAGCGAAGTTAAAATTGAAGTAGCTACCTATTTAAAGGCAAATTAATACTATAAAACTTTTTAAAAGAAACAAAAAAACAAGGTGATGAACCTTGTTTTTTTTGTTTATAATTTTATTTTTTAGCAACTAACTATTATCTCCATCTAGTATTCTTCCTAAACCACCTAAAACACTTCCTTCACCTCTAGTTTTATTACCTGTTTGAGGGGCTAACGCCAATACTCTTCCGGCCAACCTACTAAATGGCAACGACTGAACATAAATGGTTCCCGGACCTTTTAGTGTTGCAAAAAATAATCCTTCACCACCAAAAACAGTATTTTTAATGCCACCTACAAATTCAATATCATAATCTACATCTTTTGTAAAACCAACAATACAGCCAGTATCAACCTTTAAAATTTCACCTGCTTGTAACACTTTTTTACTCATAGTTCCTCCTGCATGTACAAAAGCTAAACCATCTCCTTCCAACTTTTCCATAATAAATCCTTCCCCGCCAAACAAACCTCTACCTAAACGTTTAGAAAACTCAATTCCTACTGAAACTCCTTTGGCTGCACATAAAAATGCATCTTTCTGACAAATAAATTTACCACCAATTTCACTTAAATCTATTGGAATAATTTTTCCTGGATATGGAGCTGCAAATGAAACTTGCTTTTTCCCAACTCCAATATTTGAAAAAATTGTCATAAATAAACTTTCACCGGTGAGCAATCGTTTACCAGCAGAAAAAAGTTTTCCCAAAACACCTTCATCTTGGTTTGATCCGTCTCCAAAAATAGTATCCATTTTAATGCCATCATTCATCATCATAAAGCTGCCAGCTTCTGCAACAACACCTTCGTTTGGATCTAATTCTATTTCAACAAATTGCATTTCTTCACCATATATATGGTAATCTATTTCATGTGCATTCATAATTTATTGTGATTTTAATTTTACACTCCATTCAAATTCATACTTAGACACCTGTTCTCCTTGTTCATTAATTCCAATAGATTTCATAATTATGGTTTGTCCTTCACCAGTTTCAATGGTTTTCTTTAAAGCTTCATCAATTAAAAATCCATCAGTACACGTGAATTTTATTAAACCAACTGCTTTTTTGGTAAAAGCGCCTTGGTGATTTGTTACCAACATTGAGATTTTTTTATTACTCTCTTTTATTTTTTTAATAACAATGGCGCCTGTAGATAATTCTGCAGCCATAGACTGTACTGCAAAATACATTGAGTTAAACGGATTTTGATTTATCCATTTATGTTTTACTGAAACAACTGCTTTTTGACTATCTAGTTCCTTTAATTTTACCCCACAAATAAATGCTGATGGTAATTTGAACATCAAAAAGGTATTCATTTTTTTTACGGTAACCTGCATATTTAATAATTTGAGGTTAATTTAAAAAAAAGAATTTAGTTTTTCCTATTTTAAAATTTTATTAATTAGGCAGAGACAGCTAAATTAAAAATAAACTTACTTCCTACCTTTAATTCGCTTTCTACTCGAATTTCTCCATCATTTTGAGATAAAAACTCTTTACATAGTACAAGCCCTAAACCTGTACCGGTTTCATTATTTGTTCCTTTTGAGTTTACGTTATTTTCAATTTTAAACAATTTGTTTATTTGTTCGTAGCTCATTCCAACACCTGTATCTGAAATTTCGGTTTCAATTACCTTAATATCATTTATAATTTTTTCTTTTGAAGAAACAAATATTTCACCTCCCATTGGGGTAAATTTAATTGCGTTTGAGATTAGGTTTCTTATTACTGTTGAAATCATATTTTCATCTGCACAAACTGGTAAATTTTGATCAAAATCATACTTTAAATTTATGTTTTTTGCAATTGCTTGAGGAATATGCCCTTCAATATTACTATTTAACAAACTACTTAAATTACATTTTGTTCTTTCCGATTTTAGTGTACCACCTTGAATTCGAGACCAGGTTAATAAATCTTCTAGAATTTCAACAGAAAATTTTGAAGATTCGTGGATATAATGAATAAATTTTTTGATTTTATCTTCATCTATCTCATCAAACTTAGTATCTAATAATTCTGCAAAACCAATAACTGTAGTAAGTGGATTTTTTAAATCATGAGATATTATAGAGAAAAATTTATTTTTTGTTTTAATTTCATATTCAAGGGCTTCTTTTTGCGTCTTTAACTGTATGTGAGTTGCTATTCTGGCTAACAATTCATCACTATTAAAAGGTTTTGTTATAAAATCTACACCTCCTGATTTAAAAGCTTTAGAGATACTTTCGGCATCAGTATTTGCTGTTAAAAAAATAATAGGAATACTTGCAAACTCATTGTTTTGTTTTATTCTTTTACAAGTTTCAAAACCATCCATTTCAGGCATTTGAATGTCTAACAAAATTAAATCAGGTTTTGATATTTCAAGAATACTAAGTGCTTGCGCCCCGCTTTTTGCCATTCTAAATTCATATCCTTCACCTTTTAAAACACCCGCTACCACCTTTAAATTGTTGGAATTATCATCAACAATTAATATTGTATTTTCTTTATTAGCCATAGTATTAGGATTTTAATAAGTTAATTAATTCTTCAAATTCTAATTCTTCAATGCAATTTTCTAAATCTTTAAAAGATTTTGATGTGTTATTTTTTAATTCAACTAGCAACTCTTGTAATAAAAGAAAATCTCCTTTTGATGCCGCTTCTATAAATTGATTTTTAACATTATTTGAAATTTCAGTAATAGAACCTTCTTCTTCTTTAGCTTCTACAATTTTCTTTTCGTTTTCATATATGAACTTTACATTTCCTTTATCACTAAGTTCAGTTATTAATGTGTTAAAAATTACAGGTTTTTTAATAAATACTGTGGCGCCAATTTCCATTACTTCTTTTTGTTCAGACTCCAAAGCGCTTGCACTTACAATAAATATTTTAACTGGATGATTTCCTGCAATTTCAAATATTTTACGTGTTGCCTCTACTCCACTCATAATAGGCATAACCACATCCATTAAAATTATATCTGGTTTCCAAGTTTTGTAGAGCTCAACAGCTTCTAAACCATTCTCTGCCATTTTTAAATCAAACCCCATAGGTTGAAGTTTTTTGTATAAAATATCTCTGTTTTCAAAACGGTCATCAACAATTGCCAATTTTAATCCTTGCATCTCTGGCACAAGCGATATTACTTTACGCGCCTTAACTTGGTCAATTGTTTTTAGTTCGTTTCCTTGTTCAAATTTAAATGTAAACGTAAATACAGAGCCTACTTTTGGAGCGCTTTCAATAGTTATATCGCCACCCATTAAATTTGCAAACTTTCTACTAATTGCTAAACCTAAACCTGTTCCACCTATAACTTCACTACCAGTTTTGGCTTGTTCAAATGGTTTAAATATTGCTAACTGATCTTCTATATCAATTCCACAACCGCTATCTCTTACATCAACTTTTAATAACTGATTATTTATATTTTCAACAACAACATGTACATATCCACTATTTGTGAATTTAATAGCGTTCCCTAATAAGTTTATAATTACTTGTTTAATTTTAGATTCATCTGCTAACATTAATTTTGGAACACTTAAACCAACTTTAAAATCTAAATCTAAGTTTTTGCTTGTTGCCTTGTTTTTAAAAAGTTGTTCTACTTCTTTTAAAAGTTCAATAAAATCAAAATTAGTTAAATTAACATCTACTCTTCCGGCTTCAATTTTTGACATATCTAAAATATCATTTATTAAAGCCAATAAATGTTCTCCACTTTTATTAATGGTTTTTAAATTTTCTTGTTGTTCGTTTGTTAAATTATCATCTTCTTGCAAAAGCTGAGAATACCCCAAAATAGCATTCATAGGAGTTCTAATTTCATGACTCATATTGGCAAGAAAAGTAGATTTTGATAAATTTGCGGCAATGGCTTCTTCTGTAGCTTTTTTTAGTTTTTTCTCATTTTCTAATCGTTCGGTAATATCTTCTGATGTTCCTATTACTCCAATTACATTTTTTTCTTCATCAAAAAAAGGTAGCTTACTAGTTCTTGTCCATCTTTCTTCTCCATTTCTTATATAAGACTGTTGATAATTTAATTTAGGATTTCCGCTTAACATTATTGCAACATCATCGCTTCTATATTTTTCTGCATCAATTCTATCATTAAAATCAAAATCTGACTTACCAATAATTTCTTCTTCATTTGTAAATGAATTATCTTTTAAAAAAGCTTCATTACATCCTAAAAATTTTGATTCTTTATTTTTCCAAAAAACCTTTATTGGAATATTATCAAGCACTTTTCTTAATACTTCTTTTGCAAGCGATATTTCATTAGTTATATTTTTTAACTTATTTTCATTATCTAACTTTTCTGTTATATCCTCAGATGTACCAATAATTCCTATTATTTTATTTTTTGCATCATAAAAAGGTAGTTTGCTTGATTTGTATGAACGCTCTTCACCGTTTACAACTTGAGTTTCAATGTAATTTAATTTTGGAACTCCAGATTTCATAATTTCTAACTCATCATTACGGTATTTTTGAGCCCATTTTTTGTCATAAAAGTCAAAATCTGTTTTTCCAATTACATCATTTTCATTTTTAAAATTCTTTTCTTTTATTGAAGCAGCATTTACACCTAAAAACTTAGAATCTAAATCTTTCCAAAATACTTTTATTGGAATATTATCTAGTACTTTTCTTAAAACTTGTTTTGAAATTGCATTCTCTTGAATAACTTTTTTACGCTGAACAATAATGCTTATTTGAGATGAAATAAAATTAAGAAGCTCAATATCTTCAATGCTATAAGCATTTTCATCTTCATAACTTTGCACAACAATGGCACCAATAACTTTATTATTAACGCGCAATGGAACACCCAACCAAACTTTTGGAAAGGCCCCTAAAAGTTCTATTTCTCCTGTTTCAATTAATTTTTCAAATTCTTGCGATTTTACAAGAACTGGTTCATTTTTTTTAATTAAATACCCAGTCATAGATTTCTCAGCAGGAAAATCTCCTTCAAAATCTTCACCAGTCATAAATGGAATATTTAGAGTTTGCTCTTTTTCATTATAAAAAGCGATATAAAAATTAGTTGTATCAATAAGTTTCCCTAATTCAATTCTAATAAATTCATTTAGTTCTCTTAAATGGTCAACCTTATATCCTTTTTGAGAAATTTTTAAAAGAACCTTTTGAACCCTTTTTGATTTTTCAACCTCTGTAACATCTCTAATAATACCTTCATAAAATAAAAATTTACCATTGTTATCAAATATCTTTCTCACATAATCTTCTACCCAAATAGGAGATCCATCTTTTCGTCTCACTTTATGAATCTTCCGTATATCACTTTCAGACTGTTCAATAACTTCATCTCTATCTTTAGTAGTAAAGTATAGTTCAGATTTAATATCAATATTTAAAAATTCTTCTTTAGAGCCATACCCCATCATTGTTATTAATGATAAATTAGCTTCAATAAATTTACCTTCTAAAGAACTTCTGTAGTAACCATCAATAGAATTATCAAACCAAATTTTACAATGTTCATACTTTTCTCTTAAAGAATTTAGTTCTTCTTGTTGAGATTTAACCAACGTTTGTAATTCCAATTCGGATAAATTCTTTACTAAATTATTGTGGGGCATAGTATTTATTTATTCAAAATTAATAGTTTATCTTAAAAATCAAATCCATTTATTTATTTTTTCAAACCATTCATTTGTTTTTAAGTACCAAATATACAAATATTACTCTAATTCAAAACATTTTTTAATAAATATTAATTCTTACTTTACAGCCTTTTTCTGTTAATGAAATGTTAATTTTTAGTACTATGCTTTGCATATTACTATCTTTTATACATATATTTGCATAGTAGAATACTAAAACAACTAATTATGGTAACGCAAAACGATAAAAATTACAGTACACTAACGCACTTAAGTGGATTTGCAGGTTGGATTTTTCCTTTTGGAAATATAATAGCCCCGCTAATTTTATGGACTGCAAAAAAAAATGAGAGCTCTTACATTAATTCTCATGGCAAAGCAGCGGTAAATTTTCAATTAAGTATTTTATTTTATTGTTTTTTACTGGCATTATTAATTATTCCAATCACCATTTTAACTTTAGGAATTGGCCTAATTGCGGTATTATTAGGAATACTACCAGCTGTTGTATTAAAAATAGTTTTGATAATTTCTGCCAGTATAAAAGCTACAAATGGAGAATATTATAATTACCCTTACACCATAGAATTTGTTAAATAGCATTTGAAAAATAAAATATCAACTTATGAAGATAGAAAATACAAAAGCACAAATGCGAAAAGGAGTTTTAGAATACTGCATACTTTCCATATTACAACATGGAGACGCGTATACTTCTGAAATTTTGTCGCAACTGAAAGATGCAAAATTATTAGTTGTTGAAGGAACCGTTTATCCTTTATTAACACGACTAAAAAATGCAGGTTTATTAGAATACAGATGGGAAGAATCTACTTCCGGTCCACCAAGAAAATACTACGATTTAACTGAAACCGGACGATTATTTTTAAACGAACTTAACACTACTTGGAGCGAGCTTGTTGAAGCCGTAAATATAGTAACCAACAATAAATCAACTGAAAAATGAACAAAACAATAAACATAAATTTAGGAGGCATCTTCTTTCATATTGATGAATTAGCTTATCAAAAACTAAAACATTATTTAGATGCTATTAGAAAATCTTTAAGTGATGATCCACAAGGAAGAGATGAAATTTTAAATGATATTGAATTGCGAATTGGTGAATTACTTTCTGAAAGAATTAAAAACGAGCGCCAGGTTATTAACGAAGCTGATATTGATGAAATTACCAAAATAATGGGTAAACCTGAAGATTATTTAGTTGACGAAGAACTTTTTGAAGACCAACAAGCAAACAGATCAAGCTCGCCTTCAAAAAAATTATTTAGAGACAGTGAAGACAAATTTTTAGGTGGAGTTTGCGCTGGTTTAGGTCACTATTTTGGAATTGATACACTTTGGGTAAGAATTTTATGGCTTGTTTTGGTGTTTTTCTTTGGAACTGGAATTTTAGTTTATATTATTTTATGGATTTTAATTCCGCAAGCAGAAACAACTGCCGAAAAATTACAAATGAAAGGTGAACCTGTGAATATTAGCAACATTGAACGTAAAATAAGAGAAGAATTTCAAGACGTATCTTCTCGCGTAAAAGATGGTGTTAACAGTGCTGCAGAAAAAGTTACAAACCCTGAATTTAAAAGAAATGTAGAAAACAGAGCTAAAAGTGGTGTACAAGAAATTATAGAAACTTTAGGTAAACTACTAACTACTATTTTTAACATACTAGGAAAATTTATTGGGGCACTTTTAATATTTATTGCTGCCATAACTCTAATTGCCTTAATATTTGGAGCATTTTCTTGGGGAAGTATTGAAATGTTAGGCTTTGGAAATGATTATGTACATTATCCTCCATTTTTCTACGATTCAATTATCCCTTATTGGTTACTTGCAATTTTTATGTTTTTAGCTATAGGAATACCTTTTTTTATCTTATTTATGTTAGGATTAAAAATTTTATCAAGCAATATAAAATCGTTTAGTACTACCACAAAATTATCTCTTTTAGGTGTTTGGATTATTGCTTTATTGGGACTTGGTTTTGCAGGAATAAATTATGCCACGCAAAAAGCATATGACGGTGTTTACAACCAAACGGAAGATATTTTAACAACCTCTGTTGATACACTTCGAATAAAAATGTTAGGCGATGAAAACCTATCAACTAAAAAAGAACTTAGAAGAAATTACGGATATGAAAGCGTATATGATAATGATATTCAAAAATTATATTCAACCAGAGTTTATGTACACATTAAAACTACTGATAAAGAAACTGCATTTGTAAAAATAAGAAAGGAGTCTGAAGGAAATAACAGATTAGCTGCAAACAAAGATGCAGAAGCCATTGAATATCAATTTAATTTAACCGATAAAAATTTACTTTTAAACGGATACTTTTTAACCGATTTCAAAAATAAATTTAAAGAACAGTCTGTTGATATTACTTTATATCTGCCAGTAAACACTATAGTATATTTAGATAATTCAACCCGAAGTTTTTTAAATGATATAGACAATGTTCAAAATATTCATGATAGAGATATGCCTAAAAATTATTTCAAAATGACAGAAAATGGACTAGAATGTTTAGATTGTAATGAAACTATTTTTGGTGAAGATTATAAAGAAAAAAACGGAAGTTTCAACTTAAAATTAGATGAAAAAGGGTTGAAAGTAAAAGTGAATGATGAAAATGTTGAAGTAAATTTTGACAAACCTGTTATCTCTATTAATTAATAAATTACAATTCATCATTAAAATAATACAACTCATCAAAATAAATTGGTAAAAACAAAGGTTTCAAAATACTTTTGAATAACTAAAACAACTTAAATTATGAAAACACTTATTAAATTAACAACACTTTTACTGCTTTTAGTAACTACAACATCTTGTTTTATGGATGTTTTAGGAGGTATTAAAGGAAATGGCGAGGTAGTATCAGAAGATAGAACTATTAGTTCAAACTTTAGTGAAATAATAGTTCAACAAGGAATTCAAGTGTATTTAACGCAAGGCAATTCAACATCCCTAAAAGTAGAAGCCGATGAAAACATTCTAGATATTTTAAGAACCGAAGTAAAAAACAATCAATTAAAAATATACTTTGATAAGAATGTATACAAAGCCTCAAGTAAAAATGTGTATGTAACCGCCAACAATATTACAAAAATTGAAACTTCAAGTGGTGCAGCTGTTAAAACTGAAAACACTATAGACACAAAAAGTTTAAATTTAGACTCTAGCAGTGGCAGCTATATAAAAATTTATGTAAATGCAGACAATATTTCAAGTTCATCATCAAGCGGAGCAGGTATTCACATTTATGGAAAATCAAAACAATTTTCTGCAAGTGCTAGCAGTGGAAGCTCTATAGATGCAGATAAACTTGAAACTATAAATACAACAGCACAAGCTAGTAG
>NZ_JBFHHX010000020.1:0-32021 GCF_041596795.1 Lutibacter sp. | reverse complement strand
TTTTCAAAAATAACTAAAAAAGCTTCGTAAAAATATATTTACGAAGCTTTTTTTATAATTAATTTCAGCTATTAATATCTGTAATATTCTGGCTTAAATGGTCCTTCAACCTCAACACCAATATATTTAGCTTGGTCTGGACGTAAAGTTTCTAATTCCACACCAATTTTTGCTAAGTGTAAACGTGCTACTTTTTCGTCTAAATGTTTTGGCAACATATATACTTCATTTTTATAAGCATCACGGTTGTTCCACAATTCTAATTGTGCTAATGTTTGGTTTGTAAATGAATTACTCATTACAAAACTTGGGTGACCAGTTGCGCAACCTAAGTTTACCAAACGTCCTTCTGCCAATACAATAACTTCGTTTTCACCAATTGTATATTTATCAACCTGAGGTTTAATTTCTACTTTAGATGCTCCGTAAGTTTTGTTTAACCAGGCCATATCAATTTCATTATCAAAATGTCCAATGTTACAAACAATAGTTTTGTCTTTCATTGCTTCAAAATGACGCGCCTGAACAATATCTTTATTTCCTGTAGTAGTAATTACAATGTCTGCGTTTCCAACAACAGTTTCTAATCTTTTCACTTCAAAACCGTCCATTGCAGCTTGTAATGCACAAATTGGATCAATTTCTGTAACTGTAACTATAGATCCAGCTCCTTTAAATGAAGCTGCGGTTCCTTTACCAACATCGCCATAACCACAAACTACAACTCTTTTACCTGCTAACATAACATCCGTTGCGCGTCTAATTGCATCAACAGCACTTTCTCTACATCCGTATTTGTTATCAAATTTAGATTTTGTAACAGAATCGTTTACATTAATAGCAGGCATTGGTAATGTTCCTGCTTTCATTCTATCGTATAAACGGTGAACACCTGTAGTAGTTTCTTCACTTAAACCATTAATTCCTGCTGCTAACTCTGGATATCTATCCAACACCATATTGGTTAAATCTCCACCATCATCTAAAATTAAATTTAATGGTTTTCTATCTTCACCAAAAAACAATGTTTGCTCAATACACCAATCAAACTCTTGCTCATTCATTCCTTTCCAAGCATACACAGAAACTCCAGCAGCAGCAATTGCCGCAGCAGCTTGATCTTGTGTAGAGAAAATATTACAAGAACTCCAAGTAACTTCAGCTCCTAAATCTACCAATGTTTCAATTAACACAGCAGTTTGAATAGTCATGTGTAAACAACCTGCAATACGTGCACCTGCTAATGGTTTTTGTCCTTTAAACTCTTCTCTTAAACTCATTAAACCTGGCATTTCAGCTTCAGCTAATTGAATTTCTTTACGTCCCCAATCTGCAAGATTGATATCTTTTACTTTATATTTTACGTAAGTTGATGTTTCTGTACTCATATTTATTAAATTTGCTTGTTTATTAAAACAATTAAAAGTTTATAATTTTTTTAGATTTTGCAAAAGTACAAAATCCAAACGAGAAACTAAATGCCTTTATTTAAAACAATTAAACCAAATTTACACACCAACATTTTTGTATGGAAAATTACTGAGTCTTTTGATGCGTTAAATTTACCTATTGAGTTAACTAACAGAAGCAAAGAAAGAGTACTTTCAATGAAATCTGAATTGCATCAACGTGGTTTTTTAAGTGTACGCCATTTATTAAAGGAAGCTGGTTATTGCGATGCTGATTTGTATTATAACGGAAACGGCAAGCCACATTTAAAAGATGGTAAACATATTTCCATTACACATTCGTTTACCTTTTCAGCCATTATAATTAGCGATGTTGAAGTTGGTATTGATATTGAAAAAAACAGGGATAAAATAAAAATTATTCAACATAAGTTTGTAAATTTTGAACGAGGTTTTATTCATAAAGATGATGATTATATTCAGCAATTAACCGTTATTTGGGGAGCTAAAGAAAGTTTATATAAAATTTATCCGTTTGGCGGATTAACCTTTAAAAATGATATAGATATTAATTCTTTTCAAATTGCCGATAAAAAAACAACAGGAACCATTAAAGTTGAAGGTTGGGATAAAAATTATGATATTAGGTTTGAACAACTAGAAGATTTTACCTTGGTTTACGCATTAGACACTTCAAAAAATGAGTAAATCACTATTAACTTTTATACAACAAGCATCAAAAAAAGGAGAGAAATTGCTAGCCATTTTATTAGATCCTGATAAAACAACCTTGGAGGAAATCTCTTCTATTTCTAAAAAAATTGAAAACCTAAATGCAAATTTTATTTTTGTAGGTGGCAGTTATGTAGAAAACGGAATTACAGATGCTTTTGTTGAAAAATTAAAAGAACATACACAAATTCCAATTATCCTTTTCCCAGGAGATTATAGTCAAGTAACTAACAAAGCAGATGCACTTTTATTTTTATCACTCATCTCTGGAAGAAACCCAGAGTATTTAATTGAGCAGCAAATTAAAGCAGTTCCTTATTTAAAAAATTCAAGTTTAGAAATTATTCCAACTGGTTATATTTTAATTGATGGCGGTACCAATTCATCAGTTTTAAAAGTAAGTAAAACAATACCAATCCCTCAAAATAATATTGACTTAGTGGTTTCAACAGCAATTGCAGGAATGTATAAAGGTAAACAGTTAATTTATTTAGAAGCAGGTAGTGGCGCTAAAAATGTAGTTGGTTTAAAAATAATATCCGAAGTAAAAAAAAATATTTCAATTCCAATTATAGTTGGCGGAGGAATTAGAACCAAAGAACAATTAAATAACGCCTATAAAAGTGGTGCCGATTTAGTAGTTATTGGAACCGCCTTTGAAAATAACACCTTACAAAAATTATGACAGAACTCCTTCATTATCTTTTTGACCAATATAGCACTTACGAGACTATAGATATTTCACTAGAAATTATTGCAGTAATTTTTGGTTTTTTATCTGTTTGGAGTTCCAAAAACAACAGTATTTGGGTGTATCCAACAGGAATGGTAAGCACCAGTATTTTTGTGTATTTGTTATTAAAATGGGGCTTGTTAGGTGATATGATGATTAACGGTTATTACTTTATTATGAGTGTTTATGGTTGGTATATTTGGACTCGAAAAGTAGACGAAACACATCACACACCTATAACTAAAACAACAAAACAAGAAAAAAGAACATCGTTAATTATATTTATTTCTACGCTGCTTTTTGTTTTTATAGTTTATAAAAGTTTTGATAAATGGACAAGCTGGGTTGCATACGTAGATACCGTTACAACAGCTATTTTCTTTGTTGGAATGTGGCTAATGGCCCGAAAAAAAATAGAAAACTGGATTTGGTGGATTTTAGGCGATATTATTTCCGTTCCACTATATTTTTATAAAGGTTTTACCTTTACTAGTTTTCAATACCTTATATTTACATTTATTGCAATTTTTGGATACTTAGAATGGAAGAAGCTCTTAAACAAAAAAATATAAACATAGTTAAGGTTGTTTTATACGGACCAGAAAGTTCAGGAAAAACAACACTTGCAAAACATTTAGCCAGACATTATAATACTGTTTGGGCACCAGAATTTGCACGAGAATATTTGCAAGATAAATGGAATAACGAACGTAAAACCTGCGAAAATTCCGATTTATTACCCATTGCTATTGGTCAAATGAAATTAGAAAATGAATTAGCTTTAAAAGCCGATAAATTGCTAATTTGTGATACCGATTTATTAGTAACTAAAATATATTCGGAAGAATATTATGGCGGTTATGTGCATCCAGATTTAGATAAAGCTGCCATTGCAAATAAATACGACTTATATCTTTTAACCTATATTGATACGCCTTGGGAAGAAGACGATTTACGCGATAGACCCGATCAACGTTTAGAAATGTTTAATGCTTTTGAAGCTGGATTAAAAAAACACAACAGACCGTACATTATTTTAAAAGGCGAAAAAAAAGAGCGTTTGCAACTTGCAATTTCGGAGATTGATAAAATTTTAAAAGCGCTGCCAAATTTACATAGTTACCATTCTAAAAAATAATGAATAAAGAAGCTTTACTTAAAGAATTAAATTTTAAAGCCGTAAGAAGTGGCGGTGCTGGCGGACAACATGTAAATAAAGTTTCATCAAAGGTCGAATTAATTTTTGACCTGCAAAATAGTGCCGAATTTTCTGATGATGAAAAAATACTACTTCTTAAAAATTTGCAAACAAAATTAACCAAAGAAAATGTGCTTTTATTAAGTTGTGACGAAAGCAGAAGTCAACATAAAAACAAAGAAATTGTAATTGAACGTTTTTTTACAATTATTAAAAATGGCTTAAAAGTTCCTAAAAAAAGAAAAGCAACAAAACCAACCAAATCTAGTATTCAAAAACGAATAGACAAAAAGAAAAATGTGGCTTTAAAAAAAGCACTTCGACAAAAGCCAAATTACTAAATATGTAAATATTATAAAATGTTTTTTTTTAATAAATTATTATAACTAAGTTTGCATTGTCTCAAAAGGGGTGCCTAAAACGGCTGAGATCAAACCCAATGAACCTGAACAGGTAATGCTGTTAAGGGAAAACAGAAACACTAAAAGGTGTTTTAATAGCAAACAAGTTAATTATTCAAATCATCGATTAATTACCTCTTTTTACATCGTTTTATTTTATAAAAAATGAAACAAAAATTAAATTATTATTTTCAAAAAGCGAAAGTATTAGTAGCTTTAGTATTGATGGCATTTAGTATTCAAACAAATGCTCAAGAATTATTTAAACTTTCTGGTAAGGTTACAGATGGAACATCTCCTTTACCCGGAACCAGTATTTTAATTAAAGGAACTTCTCAGGGAGTTTCAACAGATTCTGAAGGAAACTTCTCTTTTTCCTTAAAAAAAGGAAACTACACTTTAGTTGTTAGTGCCATTAGTCAACCAAAGGAAGTTACGGTAAACTTAAACAAAAATACTTTTATTACTATTGATATGGCAGATAGTTTTGTTAACCTACATGAAGTGCAAATTTCTGCAACAAGAGCAAACGAAAAAACACCTGTAGCTTTTACAAACATCACCAAAAAAGAAATTGAATCTAAAAATTTGGGACAAGATTTACCAATTTTATTAGATCAATTACCATCAGTAGTTACAACATCAGATTCTGGTGCAGGAGTTGGATATACCGGAATTAGAGTTCGTGGTAGTGATGCATCTCGTGTAAATGTAACCATCAACGGAATTCCGTATAATGATAGTGAAAGTCACGGAACATACTGGGTTAATATGCCCGATTTTTCTTCTTCTGTAGAAGATATTCAATTGCAACGTGGTGTTGGAACCTCAACCAATGGTTCTGGTGCTTTTGGCGCAAGCTTAAATATTAAAACGCAATCTGTAACTGAAGAAGCATACGCAAGTACTTCCAATTCTGTGGGTTCTTATGGTACTAGAAAGCACAATTTAAGTTTAGGAACAGGCTTACGCAATAATTTTTATGCAGCAGCACGTTTATCAAGCATTTCAAGTGATGGTTATATAGATAGATCTGCTTCGGATTTAACTTCTTATTATACAGAATTAGGCTTTATTTCTGATAAAACAAGTATTAAAGGAATTGTTTTTGGCGGACAAGAAATTACACAACAAGCGTGGTACGGAACACCAAAAGCTGTGGTTGAAAATGATGCTGAAGGAATTCAAACTTTTATTGACCACGAAGGTTATTCTCTTACAGATGAACAATTAGAAAATTTATTAAGTAATCCAGGAAGAACCTACAACCATTACACCTACAAAAATGAAGTTGACAATTACAAACAAACCCATTATCAATTGCATTTAGACCACTCATTTACAAAATATGTATCGTTAAATATTTCAGGAAATTACACATCAGGAAAAGGATATTTTGAGCAATATAAACCTTTTGAAGAAGTTGGCGATTATTTTCCTGATGATGAAAATGCCGATGAAGAAGGTGAGGTTATAAGAAGAAGATGGTTGGATAACGATTTTTACGCATTAGTTTACAGCCTAAATTATAAAAAAGACAAGCTAAATGTTATTTTAGGTGGTGGTTATAATAAATATGACGGTGACCATTTTGGTGAAATAATTTGGGATTCTTTCCCGGTTGCTATTCCTTCAGAAACCAATTATTACTCTAGTATAGGAGAAAAAAAGGAATTTAACACTTATTTAAAAACAGAATACGAAATCAACTCAAAAACTTTAGCTTTTATAGATTTACAATATAGAGGCATTAATTATGAAGCGAATGGTTTAAGTTCAGATTTATTAACTATTGATGTTAAAAAAGAATACAACTTTTTTAATCCAAAACTTGGTTTAACCTATTCTTTTAATAATCAAAATTCAGTTTATGGATCTTTTTCTATTGCTAATAGAGAACCAAATAGAGACGATTTAACAAAGAACCCTATTAGTCCAAAACACGAACAATTACAAGATTTTGAGCTAGGTTATAAGTTTAAAACATCAAACGCATATATTACAGCTAATTTATATTATATGAATTACAAAGATCAGTTGGTTTTAACAGGTGAAATAGATGATGTTGGCGATCCTATTCGTCAAAATGTAGATAAAAGTTACAGAGCTGGAATAGAATTACAAACGGGATATCAATTTTCTCAAAAATTAAGAGTTGATGTCAACGCTACAGTAAGCGAAAACAAAATTAAAGAATTTGATTATATTGTTTATGACAGTCAGTACGATCCTATTACTTGGGAAGACACAGCTTATAATGCAATTTCTACAACCTACACAGATACTGACATATCTTTTTCTCCAGCACTTATTGCAGGTGGAACTATTACTTATTTACCAACGGAAAAAGTTTCGTTAGGTTTTATTTCAAAATATGTTGGCAAACAATATTTAGACAATACAACAAGCAATTTAAAAAGTATGGATGCTTATTTTGTAAACAACTTTAATGCTACTTTAAAAATTAATCCAACTTGGATAAAAGAAATCTCTTTAAGTTTACTTGTAAATAATATTTTTAATGCAAAATATGTTTCAAACGGATATACGTATAGTTATTATTATCGCCCAACAGGATCAAACGATCCAGCTATAACTGAAATCTTTTATTATCCACAAGCTACAAGAAATTTTTTAATTGGAGCAACTTTAAAGTTTTAAAACAGAATTGTTATGAAAAAGAAAAAACCGAAGCAAATTGCTTCGGTTTTTTTTATTTTTGATAAATTAAATCTAATTAGTTTCCTACGTTACAAGTTTCATCACAAGTATTTATCCCAAAAAGAGTATAAAGCGGACAAAAACTAATAATTGGTGTCACTAACATAATTCCTGCAATTGTAAATAACAAATATTGAATCCAATTAGATTCAAATACAGTTGAATTGGCAAAATGACCTATTGCAATTGCTAAAATAATTCTAACAATCTTATCTGTACTACCTACATTTTTTTTCATAACTAGTTTTTTAAGATTCTGAAGTCATTCTTCCAGTAGCGCAACTTACAAAAGATTTTGCTTTGTGAATTATAGTATTTGAATCACCAACTTCAGGATACCCCATAGAAGCCAGTTTATTTTTAACTTCAGTTAAAACCGAATTATCTTTGGTATCTATAGTTACTTTTGATGTTTCTAAATCTACAGTTACATCTGTAACACCGTTAATGGCTAACAATCCTTTTTTTATTGAATTGGCACAACCACCACATTTTAAGTTTAATATTTCTAATATCATCATTCTATTAATTTTAGAGTACAAATTTACAAAATATTTGATTAAGAATGTCCTCTAACAACAATCATCATCACTTTTAAATTTAATCTAAAAAAATTATAAATCTGAAATAAAAAGAAAACCCTCATAAATCTAACCAATTTAGTAGGCTCTGTTCCGTATGATATATTGCTATATGGAACCGTTTTTTGCATATTTGTTTTCATTTGTTTAGTTTTAAATTATTCTGGAATTAACCACCAAAAAGGTTTCGCTTTTGCTTTATATAAAAACATATAATGCATAAATAATTTCATCCAATGGCCCGCTGTACCAACAACACCAACAGTATCATCAATATCTCTACCCCATTTTGGGTATTTTTCCCAATCTTGTACAATTGGATTAACTGTCATAACAGCCGCTTGACCGTTTCTTAAACCATAACCTGCAGAAACTATACAAGCTGCACCCATTTTTGCCATGGAGGCTTTATGAGGATGCTCAATTTTACCAACTTTAATAGAATGAATAATATTTTGAGCAACTATTTTTCCAATAACACCAGATGGCATTCCAGTTCTTGGTGGTGTTGGAAATATTTTTGTTCCGTTAGGGCTTTCCATTGGTTTAGACATTGCATGTGGTGGAGCAAAAGCAATTCCGGCAGCATAAACATTGTCATATTTTACATTTTGATAAGTTAATGGCCAATCTTCTGCCTTCCAATCTTCGTAAGGTTTTGGAGAATAATCTGCATCTACTTTCATCATGCCATTTGCAGCAAAAACTTCTGCACTTATATCATCGTTTTTTTTATTAAATGCTTTCATACCTGCACCTGCAAATCCAGGAATTAACATAGCAAAATCAAAATTTAAAGTATGATATTCACCTTTTAAATTTTCATAATGTACTATGCCTTTTTCTACCTTTTGAACTCCAGCTTGCTTAATCCATTGAACTCCATATTCCTTTAAAATAGATTCCGCAAAAATTTTAGTTGGAGTTATGTAGCCATTTCTTTTAATATAGGCACCACCCATACCAAAATCTCCCAATTCATATTCATTAGTAATCCACCACAAATCTGCTAAATGTTGTAATTTTCTTTTTTTAATTTCAAAAGCAATATTTAAAACATATTCAAAAGCGGCACCTTGGCAAGTTGCCATAGCGTGACCAGTACCTATTAAAAATGTTTGACGCTCGCCATTCTCCATCTTTTTTAGAGACTCTTGTAATTTAGTCCAAGCGTGTGCTGCGTGATCATAAGTACAAACTGATTCGGTATGTTTTTTAGGCCCTAAACCTTCCGTAGCTTCAAAATTTAATTTTGGTCCTGTTGCATTTATTAAATAATCATAAGTAACTTTTTCTTCTACATCTTTTTTATCTTCAGAAACATATTTTATAGTTACAAAACCTTTATCATGTTCCAAATCTCCTTCTGGATTTATAGAAACCGCTAAAGCTTGCTTGTAGTTAACTCCCATTTTTTTATAAACAGGAGCTAATGCAAATTTTACTTGATCTGGTGTCATTAATCCAACTCCAACCCAAATATTTGAAGGAACCCATTGAAAATTACTATTAGGAGAAATCATTACAACTTCGTGAGGTTTTTTAAGCCCTCTGCTTAAATAGGAAACTGCTGTATGACCAGAAATTCCTGCACCTAAAACAACTACTTTTGCCATAATTTTTAATTTTTAAAAGTAATACTCCAAACACCTCTTAAATCTCCTTCGTTATATCCTACAGCCTTATCATTTGGGTATAATGATTTTATAATAGAATCTGTTTTAATATTCACTGTTTCACTTACTTTTCCATGACAAACCAAGCAATTTGCTTTTAAAATGATAGGTGCATAAAAATGCTTTTTTGCATCAACATCTAATTCTACAATTGGGTTTAAATCTTTTTTTTCAGAAATCATTTTTTTATACTGATTCATAATTTCAACCTCTCTATCTGTTGGTGCATTTTGTTCATTTCTAATATTAGTAGAAGTTCTTTTAATAGTAGCTTCAAACTTTTTAGACAACTGATTGGTAATTGGCATTGCATTTTGATTACAAAAAGGTATTGCTTGTGCAGTACCTCCTGCTTTCATTTGCGCTGTAAGTTGTGTACTTAATTCTAAAAATGACGCTTCTGCAATTTCTTTGCCCTTAGAAGTATAAACCTCTTTATCTTTTTCTGAAATAGATGTAGTACAAGAAAACAATCCAATTAATACAGTTAAAAGAACTATTATTTTTTTATTCATTACTTTATAATTTGTTGATTATGTCTAGCCCAATTCATAATTCCACCTTGTAAATCATAAACTTCTCCAAATCCTAATTTTGCCACTCTAGCACTTGCAGAAGATGTTCTGTTGCCCGATCTGCAATACAAAAAAATAGGTTTAGATTTATCGAATTTTTCAATTTGATCCATAAAGGTATTATCGTAATAATTGATATTAATAGCTCCTTCAATATGTCCCTGACTAAATTCTTGAGGTGTTCTTATATCAATTATAACTTGATTTACTGATTTCTCTTTAAATTCAGAAGGATTAACCAAATGAATTGCTGATTTTTCCTGTTCATTTAATGGCGGTTTAGAGTTACAACTTAAGCTAACAAGTAGCGCGCTTAAAACAAGTACTAATTTCAATTTAATATTCATATGTTTTCGATTTTTTACAAATGTATACTTACTTATTTGCGTTTGTAGTAACTAAAGTTACGAATTAAAAATAAAAAAAGGGAGTTAAAAACTCCCTTAAATATTATATACAAATAAAATTATTTATAGTAATGTTGTTGGACAAACGTAATCTGTTAATTTTGTACCAGTATCTTTAATATCTTTAAATCCTCCTCTAACATCAAAAACATTTTTTACTCCATTTGCTTTAAAAATTGAAGCGGCAATTAGTGAACGATAGCCACTTGCACAGTGTAATACATAGGTTTTATCTGGTTTAATTTCAGCAAAATTAGAATGAATAAATTCTAATGGGAAATTTTCTACTCCAACCACATGCTCTGAAAGATATTCAGATTCTTTTCTTACATCCAACGCTATTTCTATTGTTCCTTCTTTTAGTTTATTAGCAAATTGTACTGCAGACATGGAGCCAATTTTATCTACTTCATAGCCTGCTGCTAACCACGCGTGCATTCCTCCTCTTAAAAACCCTAAGGTATTATCGTAACCAACTCTTGAAAAACGCGTTACAACTTCATGTTCTCTACCACCTTCTGCAATAAAAATTATTTTTTGCTTTATGTTTGTTATTAACGATCCAACCCAAGGGGCAAAACCTCCATCAGCACCAATATACCAAGCTCCTGGAACCGTTCCTTCTTCCGTATAATCGTCTTTTGAACGGGTATCTACAACCAAAATATCATCTCGCTCGCTCATTTCTTTAAATGTAGCAGCATCTAATGGTGTTGTACCTCTGTGAAGTATATCGTCAATACTTGTATTAATGCCTTTATTCATTCTTACATTGTTACCAAAGTATTGTGGTGCTGGTTTTAACCCAGTTGTAACTTCAGTTATAAATTCATCCTTTGTCATATCAGCTCTTAAAGCATAATTTGTTTTCTTTTGATTTCCAAGCGTATCAAAGGTTTCTGAACTCATGTTTTTTCCACAAGCAGAGCCTGCACCGTGATTTGGATATACAATTATATCATCTGGTAAAGTCATAATTTTATTTCGAAGCGAATCAAATAAATGACCTGCTAAATCTGCTTGGGTTAAATCAGATTTCACTGCCAAATCTGGTCTTCCAACATCACCAATAAACAAGCAATCTCCAGTAAATACATACGGCATTTTACCATTTTCATCAATTAACAAATAGGAAGAAGATTCCATTGTATGACCAGGTGTATGTAAAAGTTTTAAGGTAGCCTTTCCTATTTTAAATTCTTCACCATCCTTTCCTTGATGAATATCGTAATGTGGATTTGCATTTGGACCAAATACAATGGTTGCACCTGTTTTTTTTGCTAAATCAACTTGACCAGAAACAAAATCGGCATGAAAGTGAGTTAAAAAAACATATTTAATTTTTGCTCCATCAGCTTTTGCCATTTCAATATACGGTTCAGTTTCTCTAAGCGGATCAATAATTGCAGCTTCTCCATTAGATTCAATGTAATAAGCCATTTCTGCCAAGCAGCCTGTAAATAATTGTTCAACTTTCATAATTCTCTGATTTTAATATTATTATTCTTAGTAGGGTAGTTATTCAAAGCTACATGAATCGTTCTTTTTTTTTGTGATAAAGGTTACATAGAGCACTTTTTTAAGAAAATTTTAATTGTTTGTTTGTTTTATATATTCAAAATATTTTAACTCCATTTCTTTATTTTTTATTTTGTCCTCGTAAGCATCAACAGCTTCTTGAATACTCATAAAACAGTTTTGGTAGCTAATTTTTTTCATTACACCGCTTTTTTCTAAAATATCACGTACTGGACCTTTCATACCTGTAAGTGCAATTTCAATTTGTTTAGTATTATATTTTGATATCACATCATTCATCATATAAATTCCAGAACTATCAATAGTGTTAATACTTTCTCCATCAATTATAATTAACTTTAAACCTGCTCCTTTTTTTTCAACATACTCTTCTAATTTATCTTTAAAATATTGCACATTGGCAAAAAACAACTGGGCATCAAAGCGGACAATTAAAATGCTTGGATTTACCTCCAATAAACCTTCAAAACGCTTAATATTTCTATAAAAGTGCGTATTTGGAATTTTTCCTAAAATAGCAATATGCGGTTTGGTACTTCTATAAATTAACATTCCTAAAGATAACACTACTCCAATAAAAACACCTTCTTTTATACCAATAGTAGCTGTAATTAATAAAGTAATATTTAAAATTACTAACTCTCTTTTTGAATATTTTAGCAATTGTTTTGGTACTGTAAAATCTAACAATCCAAAAACTGCTACTATAATTATTGCTGCTAAAACGGCTTCGGGTAAATAATAAAAAACAGGTGTTAAAAACAAAAGAGTTAGCCCAACTATAGCACTAGAAATAATTGCAGCCATGGGTGTTTTTGCACCAACTTGATTGTTAACCGCCGACCTTGATAAACCTCCAGTTGCTGGGTATGTTTGAAAAAAAGAACCTACAATGTTTCCCATTCCAATGGCAATTAACTCTTGATTTGGATTTACTTTGTAATTGTTATGCTTTAACTCAATGGCCTTTGCAACAGAGATAGCTTCTAAAAATGCTATAAAAGCTAATGTTAGGGCAATTGGAAACAAATCTACAATTACATTCCATTGAAAACTTGGAACTTTAAAAGCAGGCAACCCTTTAGGAATTTCTCCAATAATTTTTACACCAGTTTCATTTAAATTAAAAAATTTTACCGAAACTATTCCTAAAATAACCAGCACTAAAGCAGCGGGTATTTTTTTTGTTAATTTTTTAAAAAATACCAAAACTAATATAGATAAAACGCCAATGGTAAATGTAAGCCAGTTTATTTCATTTAAATGATTAAATACATCAATAATAAGTTCATGAATTTTATTTCCCTTTTGAAGATTTACGCCTAATAAATTTTTTAATTGACTTAAAGCAATAATTAAAGCTGCTGCTGATGTAAAACCACTAATAACCGGGCGAGATAAAAAATTTACTAAAAAACCCAATTTAAATAGTCCAAATAGCACTTGTAAAACTCCCATTATAAAAGCCAACAAAATAGCAAATTCAATAAAGTGTTCCGTTCCAATTTCTGCTAAAGTTGCTACTCCAGAAGCAACAATTAATGAATCCATAGCCACCGGACCAACTGCTAACTGACGAGAAGTTCCAAAAATTGCATAAATAATTTGAGGAATCATGGCAGTGTACAAACCATAAATTGGCGGTAAACCAGCTATCATTGCATATGCAATTCCCTGCGGTATTAACATTATTCCAACTGTTAATCCTGCACCAAAATCATCTTTAAACCACGATTTTTTATAATTCGGTAACCACTCTAATATTGGAATAAACTTTTTAATTTTCATTTATAATTTCCTATTTACATTCATTAAATAACTTTATATCACAATTTTGACAAATGTTTTTATCAAGTTTTTTAAAAATTGTTGAAACCGCAGTATTTTTATCTTTAAAAAAATTTTCCTCACCTATTTTCTCTAAAAATCCTCCATTTTGAAGAATATCTTGGCTAATTAATTTTAAACCAACAAAGTATATTCCACCTCCTCTTTTTTGCCATTTAAGCACTTCTTGGGTTAACCACTCTGCTCCAGCAACATCAATAAAATTAATACCATTTGAGAGGATAAGTAAATGTTGTTGTTTATTATCTTTATATAAATCACTAAAATAATTCGAAATTCCTTCAACAGCTCCAAAATAGATAGATCCATCTACACGAATCATTTTTAATTGTGGACATTCTTTAGAAGTATCATCTCTAATAATATTGATAAATTTATCTTGATAATTTTTACCAAATACTGCAATATTAGGATTCGAAGTTTTTTCTAAATAAAAAAATAATGAGATTAAAATTCCTAAAAATAAGGCAATATCTAATTCTAAAAACAAGGTACCTAATAAGGTAAATCCTAAAACTACAAATTCACGCTTACTACTCTTTATAATTTGCTTTATATGATGAAAATTAATTAAGTTATAACCCACTAACAAAATAATACCACCCATAGCAGGTTTGGCTAAATACGATGCGTAAGTTGCAAAAAACAACACTACAATTACCAATCCTATAGCCGAAATAATAGCAGATAATGGCGTTTTTGCACCAGCTTGGTAATTAACTCCGGAACGGGAAAATGATCCAGAACTTATATATGATGAGAAAAAACTTGAAACAATATTTGATAAGCCCTGACTAATAAACTCTTGATTATTATTTAATTTTTGTTGCGATTGCAATGCAATTACACGTGAAATTGAAACAGCTTCTACCAAACCTATTAAAGCTAAAGTTATAGCTCCAGAAGTTAACATTCGCATATTTTCAAAATTAAAATCAGGGATTTTAAAAGGCGGTAAATTAGATGGAACATGACCAATGGTTTCTATTCCTTGTGTAAATCTTCCTAAAAAAAGCGCTAGTAAACTTCCTAAAATCATAGCTAACAGCATATTTAATCTAGATATATATTTAATTTTTTTAATAAGAATTGCCAATAAAAGCGTTCCAATAGCAACTATAAGTACGTATATGTTTGTATCTTCTATATGTGAAATTATATACGCAGATATTTCGTAAAAAGAGCTTCCTTGAGGAACATCTATTCCAAAAACATGCTTTAATTGTTTAAAACCAATTAAAATACCAGCTCCAGCAGAAAACCCAATTACTACAGAATAAGAAACAAAATTTACTAATTTCCCCATTTTGGCAACTCCCATAAGTAATTTTATAACACCTGTCATAAACGATAATAAAATAGCTAAAGAAATAAAAGCTTCTAAATCTGATTCTGGGGTTATAAACTTACTAATTACAGCAAATGATACTATAGATCCTGTTGTTGTTGGTCCAGAAATTAGATGATACGATGATCCAAATATTGCAGCAATTATTGGAGTAATCATAGCAGTATAAAACCCGTAAACAGGTGGTAATCCGGCAATCATAGCAAAAGCAACAGCCTGAGGAATTACAATTATAGTTCCGGTAATTCCAGCTATAAAATCGTCTTTCCAAGTTTGCTTAACAAATGGTAACCACGTTAAAAATGGGAATATTTTTTTTAAACTCATATTCATAAGTTTATATAACAATTAGTAACAAAAGTACTTCGTTAATTATTTAGTATTGTGATGAAAGTCACATTAAAATTAAAATAATTCGCCCTGATTGTGGCTTTTAATTTTACCTAAATGTTTATATGCTAACTCGGTAACTTCTCTTCCTCTAGGCGTACGCATAATAAATCCTTCCTGAATTAAAAAAGGTTCATACACTTCTTCAATAGTTTCAGAATTTTCACCTACTGCTGTAGCTAAAGTACTAATACCTACAGGACCTCCTTTAAATTTATCAATAATAGTTGATAAAATTTTATTATCCATTTCATCCAAACCATGCGCGTCAACATTTAAAGCCTCCAAAGCATATTTTGCAATTTGTATGGTAATATTGCCATTGCCTTTAATTTGTGCAAAATCTCTAACTCTGCGCAATAAAGCATTAGCAATACGCGGTGTTCCTCTACTTCTACCCGCAATTTCAATAGCAGCTTCCATAGAAATTGGTACTTTTAAAATGGCAGAACTACGTTGAACAATTGTTGTTAACAATTCTGTATTATAATATTGTAAACGACTGCTTATTCCAAAACGTGCACGCATTGGTGCAGTTAATAATCCAGATCGTGTAGTAGCTCCAATTAATGTAAAGGGTTCTAAATCTATTTGAACGGTTCTGGCATTTGGTCCACTTTCTATCATAATATCAATACGATAGTCTTCCATAGCAGAATACAAATATTCTTCAACAACTGGACTTAATCTGTGAATTTCGTCAATAAACAACACATCACGTTCACTTAGGTTGGTTAATAATCCAGCTAAATCACCAGGTTTATCTAAAACTGGCCCCGAAGTTATTTTTAATCCAACATTTAATTCATTGGCTAAAATATGTGCTAAAGTAGTTTTTCCTAATCCTGGAGGACCGTGAAATAAAGTATGATCTAAAGCTTCGTTTCGCTGATTGGCAGCTTCTACAAAAATCTTTAAATTTTCTAAAACTTGCTCCTGACCAGTAAAGTCACTAAATGAAAGAGGACGTAATTTTTTCTCTACATCTAATTCTTCTGGAGAAAAATGTTCTTTGTCGGGATTCAAGTTATCATTCATAAAAACAAAGATAAATAATTAGCGATGGAAAATGGAAGAATGAAAATTAAAAATTTCACCAAAAAATAATCTAAAAAAAACTCAGCATATTTAAAATTGAAATATGCTGAGTTTTTATGCTTTATAACCAAATAATTTTATGATTCCTCTTCACCATCATACAATGGTGTTGTTTGCGTTACAAAATCACTCTCGTGACCAGGCTTACTATAATCATAAGCCCAACGGTGAACTGTTGGAAGTTCTCCAGGCCAATTTCCATGTACGTGTTCTACTGGAGTAGTCCATTCTAAAGTATTAGATTTCCAAGGATTTTGTTCTGCCTTTTTACCTTTATAAATACTAATAAAGAAATTTGCTAAAAATATAATTTGAGCTGCACCTCCTAATAGTGCAAACATTGTAATTACAATATTTACATCCGCAACATCATCAAATAATGGAAATGCCGTATTAGAATAATATCTACGAGGTAAACCTGCTAAACCAATAAAATGCATTGGGAAGAAAACACCATAAGCTGCAACAGCTGTAATCCAGAAATGCCAATAACCTAATGTTTTATTCATCATTCTACCATACATTTTAGGAAACCAATGGTATACACCCGCAAACATACCGTAAATAGCAGATACACCCATTACTAAATGGAAGTGAGCAACCACAAAATACGTATCGTGCACATTAATATCTAATGCGCTATCTCCTAAAACCAATCCTGTTAATCCTCCAGAAATAAACGTTGAAACCAATCCTATTGAAAACAGCATTGCTGGATTCATTTGTAAATTTCCTTTCCAAAGTGTAGTTATATAATTAAATGCTTTTACTGCTGATGGAATTGCAATTAATAAGGTTGTAAATGTAAAAACCGATCCTAAAAATGGATTCATTCCAGATACAAACATATGGTGACCCCAAACAATTGTAGATAAAAAGGCAATTGCAATAATAGAACCAATCATTGCTCTATACCCAAAAATTGGTTTTCTAGAATTTGTTGAAATAATTTCAGATGTAATTCCTAATGCTGGTAACAGAACAATATAAACCTCTGGATGGCCTAAAAACCAAAATAAATGCTCAAACAATACTGGAGATCCTCCTTGATAATGTAAAACCTCTCCTTGAATAAAAATATCTGACAAGAAAAATGATGTTCCAAAGCTTCTATCAAAAATTAATAATAAAGCTGCCGATAATAATACAGGAAACGAAACAACACCAATAATAGCCGTTACAAAAAACGCCCAAATTGTTAAAGGAAGTCGAGTCATTTTCATTCCAACTGTTCTTAAATTAAGTACCGTAACAATATAGTTTAAAGACCCTAATAAAGACGATGCAATAAAGATTGCCATAGAAATTAACCATAATGTCATTCCTAAACCAGACCCTGGAATTGCTTGCGGAAGAGCACTTAATGGTGGATAAATTGTCCACCCAGCTGCTGCGGGTCCTGCTTCAACAAAAAGTGAAATAACCATAATTACACTTGATAAGAAAAACAACCAGTAAGAAACCATATTTAAAAAGCCTGAAGCCATATCTCGGGCTCCAATTTGCAATGGAATTAATAAGTTACTAAATGTTCCGCTTAATCCGGCAGTTAATACAAAGAAAACCATAATGGTTCCGTGAATTGTTACTATAGCCAAATAAATATCTGGCGACATTACTCCTCCATCTTGATGACGTCCTAAAAAAGCTTCTATAATACTGAATGATGTATCTGGCCAAGCAATTTGTAAACGAAATAACATAGACATAAATACTCCTATAATTCCCATAAAAATACCAGTAACTAAATACTGTTTCGAAATCATTTTATGGTCAGTACTAAAAACGTATTTTGTAATGAATGTTTCTTTATGATGATGATTTGACATATTTTATTTTTTTAGTAAAGTAGTAGATTTTTATTGAACAACTTGTGCCATGGTTTTTTGACTTGCTAACCAAGAATTAAATTGAGCTTCTTCTTCAACAATAATTTTCATTTGCATATTATAATGTGAAGCTCCACATATTTTATTACATAGCAGTAAATAATCAAACTCATAAGGATCTTCACCTTTTTCAGCTCTTATTTTATTAATTCCTTCAACTTTTTTAATTGTTTTTTCATTCAATCGCATTTCTTCAGTTGTCATACTTGGGGTAAATGCAAATTCAGTAACCATACCAGGAACACAGTTCATTTGAGCCCTAAAATGTGGCATATATGCAGAGTGCAATACATCTTGTGAACGAAATTTAAAAATTACTTTTCTCCCTTTTGGCAAACGTAATTCTCTAGTAGGAACATCATCTAAGGCATTTTTATCTGTCATATCTACTCCCATTGTATTAATACCTTCAATGTTTCTAACATTTGCTAAACCTAGTTCATTATCATTTCCTGCATAACGAGCTTCCCATTGAAATTGCTTTGCATAAACTTCAATAATTAATGGATTTTCAGCATCAGAAGAATCCATAACATCATTCCAAACCGTTAATCCGTATAAAACCAGACCAGCTAATACAATAGCCGGAACCACTGTCCAAATTGTTTCCAATTTATGGCTATCGGCATAAAATAATGCTTTTCTACCTTTTACACCTCTATATTTAAAGGCAAAGTAAAATAATAAAAATTGAGTAATTGCCTGAACTACAAGTATTAATAACATAGTTATTAAATACAATGTATCATATTTTTCACCTTCAAGCGATGCTGAATCAGGCAGTAATAACGGAGAATATTTTACAAAGGAAAATATCATTAAACCGTAAAAGAAAATTCCAAAAAGGGCAAATAAAATACCCTGTGTATTGTTATCCTTTTGGGTGGCTATTACACCTTTTAAGTTAAAAATACTCGCTATTTGCCATATTGCCACGGCAACAACAATAGCAAGTACTACATAAAGTAATGCTGTCATATTTTTTTAGTTGTTAGTATAGTAATGTCAAATATAAAAAAAATCCTGAATAACTAAGAATTCAGGATTCATTAATACTTGATTTATATATTATTAATAGTGAAAATGTTCACTTTCTTTAATAAATGGGTTTCCTTTTGCTAATAAAGGAGCTTTAGATAATGCTGAGAATACAACATAAATAAATAAACCTAAAATTAATAGTACTGAGCTTATTTCAGAAATTCCAAAATACCATTGATCACCAACAGTTGCTGGCATAATCATTACAAAAATATCTACGTAATGACCAATTAAAATAATGATACCTGTACAAACTATAAACCAGTTTACACGTTTAAAGTCACTATTCATTAATACCAATAATGGAAAAACAAAGTTTAACACTAGCATTCCTAAAAAAGGTAATTTATAATCTCCAAATCTACTTACAAAATAGGTAACCTCTTCTGGTATGTTTGCATACCAGATTAACATAAATTGAGAGAACCATAAGTATGTCCAAAAAATACTGAATCCAAACATAAACTTAGCTAAGTCATGTAGGTGGCTATTATTTACAAACTCTAAATATCCCTTTCCTTTTAAATAGATAGAAACTAATGCAATTGTAGTAACTGCAGACACAATCATACTTGCAAAAACATACCATCCGAATAACGTACTAAACCAATGTGGATCTAAACTCATAATCCAATCCCAAGACATCATAGATTCTGTTACTAAAAAGAATACCAAAAATGCCGCTGAACGCTTAAATAATTTAGTATAATTGCTAACATCTCCTAGCGCAGCGTTGTCTTGTGCCAAGGTTAATTTACGTGCGTGCTGACGATACCAAATCCAACCACCAATATAAATAGCTGCTCTTGCTAAAAAGAAAGGTACGTTTAAATACCCTGCCTTATTTTGAATTAATTCATCGTGTGCAACTACTTCTGGATCCATCCAAATAAATAAATGATTTAAATGTAATGATGATAATACAAAAAACACAAATAACAACACACCACCAACAGGTAAATATGCTGTTATAGCTTCCATTACTCTAAATAGTACAACTGACCATCCTGCTTGAGCCGCATGTTGAATTGCATAAAAAGCTAAAGTAGCTAATGATATCATAAAAAAGAAAAACAAGGCAACGTATAATGCTGACCAAGGTTTATTTTTTAAATAATGATATGCGTGTTCTGCATGCGTATCATTTGAATGTGCTACATTTTCATGAGTTGCAGCAGCATCATTTGTAGTTTCATTTTCATGAACCGCAACTTCACCATGTGCATCATGACTTTCAGCCAACATTACTTTCACATCTTCTACTGAATTTGGTGTTGAGAAAAACCCATAGGCTACTCCCAAAAATCCTATAATCATTAAAGCAAATGAAAATTGTTTTAATTTACTTGAAAAGGTATACATATCTAAAAATTATATCTTTGTAAAAGTGTTATTTTAATAATTCTGTTCTAAGCTGTTGAACGTACATGGTAACTTGCCAACGTTCTTTAGCAGTTAACTGAGAAGCATGTGAACCCATCATATTTCTTCCATACATAATTACATGGTAAATACTTCCTTCAGTAATTTCTCTATCTTTATAATTAGGAACTCCTAAAAATTTGTCTCTTTTAACTAATTCTCCATCTCCTGCACCAGTACTTCCGTGGCAAGAAATACAATATATATCGTACATTTTTTTTCCATTAGCTATATTAGCATCGTTTACATCTAAAGGATTCTTTAAATCTAATTTGGCAGCCATATATCCCACCTCTGAATTCTCATAATCATACGGAACATGTCCACGAGCAATTGTACCATCAACAGGAGTTTGAGTAGTCATTCCATTTGCATAATTTGGGTTTTGAGAATATGTTTCGTACCCCACAGATTTATACATATCTGGCATATATTGATAATTAGGCTTCGTTTTATCTCCCCAACAAGATGATAACGAGAATAAGAAAGCCAATGCTATTGTTATTTTTAAAATGTTTTTCATTTTAATTGTGCTTTTCTGTTACTTTAATTTCTACAGTTCCTGTATTTTCTAAAAAAGAAACCAATTCATTTTCATTTCCATCAACATACACTTCCATTACAAACATATCGTCTGTAGTTCTAGGATCAGGATTTTCAGCTTCTTTAAAAGGCCATAATCTACTGCGCATATAAAATGTAATTACCATTAAATGGGCTGCAAAAAACACACTTAATTCAAACATAATTGGTACAAACGCAGGCATATTTAAAAAGAAACTAACGCTTGGTTTTCCACCAATATCTTGTGGCCATTGCTCTATCATCATATAATTCATCATCCAAATAGCGAAAGAAAAACCAACACAACCATATAAAAATGCAGTAATTGCAATTCTGGTTCCTTTAAGTCCCATTGCTTTATCTAATCCATGAACTGGAAACGGAGTGTACACTTCTGCAATATGATGATTTGCTGCACGTACCTCTTTAACGGCATCCATCAGGATGTCATCGTCGTTATACATTGCTTGTATTACTTTTGAGCTCATATTTACCCTTTATTTTTTAAGTTTTTTGCTTGCCCTGCCCAATCATCTCTTAAAGCTCTTCCTTTAAAAGAGTCCATTAATGAATCTAACAAGTCATATTCTTTTTCTGTCATTTTACTCACCTGATCGAAAGTAAAAATACCTATTTCGTTCAAAGTTTCTTCTAATTTAGGCCCTACTCCACTAATTAACTTTAAGTCATCAGCATTTTGGGTACTAGCATCAAAAGTTCCTAAAGCACTTAATAAATTATTTTTTGAAGAAGATGTATCTTCAATTTTATCAGCACTATAAGATTTTACAACTTTTTTAATTGGCGCTGGATTTTTACCACCAGCATCTCTGTACAATTTATAGTTTTCACCTGATGATTTTAATATCGATTTTACTTCGGCCTGCGCAATTACAGGGAATGTTCTAGCGTATAATAAAAATAATACAAAGAAGAATCCAATTGTTCCAACATAAATTCCAATATCAACAAAAGTTGGAGAGAACATTGTCCAAGATGATGGTAAATAATCTCTGTGTAATGAAGTTACAATAATTACGAATCTTTCAAACCACATTCCAATATTTACTACAATTGAAATAAAGAATGAAAACATTATACTTGTACGTAATTTTTTTGACCACATAAACTGCGGTGAGAAAACGTTACAACTCATCATTAATAAATAAGCCCACCAGTAAGGTCCTGTTGCTCTGTTTAAAAAGGCATATTGTTCGTATTCAACACCTGAATACCAAGCTATAAATAATTCTGTAATATATGCACATCCAACTATTGAACCTGTAATCATAATTACAATGTTCATTAATTCTATATGTTGTACTGTAATATAAGCTTCTAAATTAGAAACTTTTCTCATAATAATTAACAAGGTGTTTACCATTGCAAATCCAGAGAAAACTGCTCCAGCAACAAAGTATGGAGGGAAAATTGTAGTATGCCAACCTGGAATAACTGAGGTTGCAAAGTCAAAAGATACAATTGTATGCACAGAAAGCACTAATGGTGTTGCTAAACCAGCTAATACCAATGATACTTCTTCAAAACGTTGCCAATCTTTTGCTCTACCAGACCAACCAAAACTTACTAAGCTATAAATTTTCTTTTGAAAAGGTTTTACAGCTCTATCGCGTAACATTGCAAAATCAGGTAATAATCCAGTCCACCAAAAAACTAATGAAACAGATAAATAGGTTGAAATTGCAAAAACGTCCCATAATAATGGAGAGTTAAAGTTTGTCCAAAGTGTTCCAAATTGGTTAGGGATAGGTAATACAAAGTGTGCATTCCATACACGACCCATATGTATTACTGGGAATAAACCCGCCTGAACAACAGAAAAAATTGTCATTGCTTCTGCAGATCGGTTAATACCCATTCTCCATTTTTGACGGAACAATAATAATACAGCGGAAATTAATGTACCAGCGTGACCGATACCTACCCACCAAACGAAATTGGTAATATCCCAAGCCCATCCAACGGTTTTATTTAATCCCCAAACTCCAATTCCTGTTCCTATGGTGTAAAAAATTGATCCTAATCCCCATAAAAAGGCTAGTAATGCAATTGTAAATGCAGTCCACCATAATTTATTTGCTTTACCTTCAATAGGAGCTGCTACTTCCACAGTAATATCGTGGTAGCTTTTATCTCCAACAATTAAAGGTCTTCTAATAGGTGCTTCGTAATGAGACGACATAATTCTAATTTAATTATTATCTATTATTATTAATTTATGCTTCTTGAGTATTTCTTACTTTCACATGGTATACAACATTTGGTTTTGTACCTACATGCTCTAATAAATGATATGCTCTTTTATCTTTAGTTAACCCTGTTACAGTGTCTTCTTCTTTATTTATATCACCAAATACCATAGCGCCAGTACTACATGCGTTTGAACATGCAGTTGAAAACTCATTAGTATTTACTGGTCTTCCTTCTTTTTTAGCTTTTAAAATAGTTGCTTGTGTCATTTGAACACACATAGAACATTTTTCCATAACCCCACGAGAACGTACAGTAACATCTGGATTTAATACCATTTTACCCAAATCATCATTCATATTGAAATCAAATTCACTGTTATTTGGATAATTAAACCAGTTGAATCTACGTACTTTGTATGGGCAGTTGTTTGCACAATATCTTGTACCTACACAACGGTTATATGCCATATGGTTTTGACCTTGACGACTATGTGATGTTGCTGCAACAGGGCAAACTGTTTCACAAGGTGCGTGGTTGCAATGTTGACACATTACAGGCTGAAAGGCAACCGAAGGATTTTCAGATGCATGTTCCAATTCTGCCATTGTATCCTTATATCCAATAACTCCTGTTCCAGCTTCTTTCTTCTCATTATCTCCTGCAAAATCTTCCTCATGAGAATAATATCTATCAATACGTAACCAGTGCATATCTCTAGATTTTCTAATTTCTTCTTTACCAACTACCGGCACATTATTTTCAGCGTGACAAGCAATAACACATGCTCCACAACCTGTACAAGCATTTAAATCTATTGATAAATTAAAATGATGCCCTGTTGATCTATCGAACTCTTCCCATAAATCCACAGAAGATGCATCAACTTCATTATGATTTAATGAAACCTTTGGAACTTTATTCCATTCTTTTGAGTCTACATTATTATAATCCTCAATTGTTGTTTCCTTAATAATATCACCTCTACCCATTAAAGTATTGTGCAACTGAACACACGCAAATTCGTGTTCTCCAACAACTACTTTTAAACTTACATCTGCTTGATAATTATTGGAACCTTTATAAAATTTATATGCATTTTTTCCGGTTTGCATTTCTGGTTTTAAACCTTGCTTGCGACCATAACCAAGTGCTAACCCTAATGATCCTTTCGCTTGCCCTGGCTGAATTAACGCTGGTAAAATTTCAGAAACTCCATTTACGGTTAATTCTACTAAACTTCCGTTTAAAGCACCATTTGCAACGTGATGATTTACAACTCCAATTGCTTTAGCATCTGCTTTAGAAATTGTTAAATAGTTATCCCAAGATGTTCTTGTAATAGGATCTGGAAACTCTTGTAACCAAGGGTTATTTGCCATTTGACCATCACCCATTCCTGTTTTTGTGTACAATGCTAGCTCTAATTCGCTTCCTTTAATTACTGCTAAAGCTGTAGCTGCAGCATCAATATCAACATCTAATGCTGTTACTTCTGAATTTACTTCAGTAGTAAAAATACCATCGTGCAATGCCTGATTCCAAGAAGTTCCTCCTAAAATATCAGAATTCCAAGATTCTTTTAAGAAATCGTAATAAGAAGTTGAACTACCTATCCAAGTTAATACCGTGTCTTGAAACTGACGTGTATTAAATAATGGTTTAATAGTTGGTTGCATTAAACTATATTGTCCTTTTTTAATAACAACATCTCCCCAAGATTCTAAATAATGAGGAGTAGCTAAGGCAAACTGAACAGCATTTGCTGTTTCATTATCCTGCATAGAAAAAGCAACGGATAATCTTACTTTTTTTAACCCTTCAACAAACTCCAATGAATTTGGTAAAGAATATACTGGGTTAGAATTATTGATAATTACAGCTCCAATTTTGCCAGCATTCATATCGGCAATTAATTTAGCTACCTCTACATCATTCCCTTTTCTTATATTTTTTGTTGCAACTACATCTATAACTTCACTTGCAATATGTTTATTAATTGCTAACGCCAACAACTGCGCATTTTTATCTTGAATTCCCGTAACTACAACTGCCTTTGTACCAGCAGCTTTAATTTGAACTGCAGCTTTTAAAACAACATCACTTAGCGGACTAGCTTCTCTGGTAGATATACCATTAACTACAGCATTATATAATTTTATTAGGGCTAAATTTTGCTCCGATGGTTTTACCATAAAACGCTTATCTGCATTAGCTCCAGTTAAAGTCATATTCGATTCAATTTGAATATGACGAGACATTTTTCCATTTTTAGGAACACGCCCTTTTGCATATCCAGCATCGAATCCTCCTCCTTGCCAATCTCCTAAGAAATCTGCACCAATAGAAACAATTACCTCAGCTTTATCTAAATGATAATCTGGTAAAGCTCTTGAGCCATACATTTCTTCAAAAGCATCTAATGCAGCTGATTCTGAAACGGCATCATATATAACATGATTTACTGTTCCAAAAGTTTCACCTAATTTAGCTATTAATTTATTGGTTGATGGACTTGCACAAGTTCCTGTTAACACAGCAATTGGCAAACCTGCTTCTTTTACTTCATTTAATTTTGATATAATTTGGCTATCAGCATCACTCCAAGAAATTTCTGAACCATTAGCTTTTGGTGCCTTTAAACGAAAACTATCATATAATGATAAAACTGATGCTTGCACACGAGCATTTGTAGCTCCATTCGCTTCTTTATTAGGTTCAATTTTTATTGGTCGCCCTTCTCTTACCTTAACTAATACATTTGCAAAGTCAAATCCATCAGCCATTGTTGTTGCATAATATTCCGCAACACCAGGAATAATATCATCGGGTTTTATAACATAAGGTATTGATTTTACAACCGGACCTTCACAGGCAGCTAATGATGCTGCTGCTGTTGTAAATCCAACATACTTTAAAAAGTCTCTACGTGAAGTTGATGAAGCCTCTAAAGTTTCTTTGTTTCCTAAAAACTCATCAGTAGGAATTTCTTCAACAAACTCGTTATTTTTTAACGTATCAACAATAGAACTATTTTCGTTTAGTTCTTCAACACTTTTCCAGTATTTTTTGTTTGATGCCATTTTATATTTTGTTATTTACTTTGTAATTAATATTAATAGTGACATTTACCACATTCTAAACCACCCATTTGAGCAGCTGTCACCTCTTTTACACCGTACTTTTTAGCTAATTGATCGTGAATATTTTTGTAATATCCATTTTCAGTCATATCAACTTTTGTAGTTCGGTGACAATCAATACACCATCCCATTGTTAATGGTGAGAACTGACGCATTTCGTGCATGGTTTCAACAGGTCCGTGACATTTTTGACAATCTAACCCAGCAACTGTTACGTGCTGAGAGTGATTATAATAAGCAAAATCTGCTAAATTATGAATACGCACCCACTCAATAGGTTTTTGTTCAAAACCTTCAATGTATTTCACATTTTCTTTATCCCAACCAACGGCATCGTATATTTTTTGGATTTCTTTATCCAAATCTTCTTTAGTATGCCCATCAAATAATTCTCCATTATATTCAGTAATAGATTTATGACAGTTCATACAAACGTTAGCGGTTGGAATTCCAGATGTTTTACTATGTTTTGCAGATGAGTGACAATATTGACAATCAATTTTATTATCACCAGCATGAACAGCATGAGAAAATGCAATTGGTTGAATTGGTTGATATCCTTCATTAACATCAATTTGTAATAACCAAGAGAACAATAACCAAGCACCTCCTAACAATACAAAGATTAAGGTTAAGAAACGTAAGAAAGGGTTAAAAATCATAGATTTTAACATGCTTACTGTTTCTTCTTCTCCATCTACTACTTTTTTATTTGTAGTTGCAGCAACTACAATTGACAATAGTAAAAATGCCAATATTGTAATTAATAATGATGGAAGAATTCCAATACCAGGCTTATTAAATATCTCTTCGCTTCCAGCTGTACTAACAGTAGTAGCTACAGGTTGCACGTCTCCAACTGCTAAATACTTTAAAACATTATCAATGTCTTCATCTGTTAACTGAGGGAAAGGAGTCATAGCTGAAGGATTACTATCCTGAACTTCTTTTGCTAATTTATCTCCAGACGCAACTAAAGCATTATTATCTTTAATCCAAGCTTTTAACCAAGCAGCCTCACGCTTTTCTGTAATTTTTAAAAGTTCAGGGCCAATAAGCTTCCCTTCTAATTTGTGACAAGCTGCACAATTAGCCTTAAAAATTTGTTTACCTAATTCAACTCCAGGATCGGCTTCTTGTGAAGCAGCAACCACTGCAGAAGCAGGTTCACCTTTTGTATAAGCTAAAATATCAATAATATCCTGATCGGATAATTGAGGATTAGCAGTCATTGGCAATTTATTGTTCTCTTCGAAAACCTGAATTGCAAGTTTGTCTCCTGATTTAATCATTCCCGGACTATCTTTAATCCAAGAAATTAACCAATCTTGATCTCTTCTCTCTGTAACTCCTTGCAATGCAGGACCTACAAGCTTTTTATCCAACTTATGACAAGCTGCGCATGTAGATTTGAAGAGTTTTTCTCCATTAACTACATCGCCTTCTTGAGCCGTTAAATTGAGTGAAAATAATAAAAGGAAAGCAAGACTACTAATGACTAATCTTGATAAGGGACTGTGTAATTTCACACTTTTCATACTTAAAAAAATCTTTTCTTTCTTGTTTGGTACAATATTTTCATGTAATAATATATGACAAAAGTCATTTTTACACGATTTAACAAAAGTACTATTAATATATAAAACAAAAAATCTAAAAATAATGTTAAAGTTAATTTATATTGATTCTAAATAATAAAAATAACCATGTGTATTTCAGATAAAACTATAAATTTGAAAAAAATTAAATTTTTTATGAATATTTTATCAAAAAGAATGGTATTGTTAGCTTCTATAGCTGTGTTTTTGAGTTTTAATTTCGCTTATGCACAAACAGAAAGTGATAAAATTGCAAAATTGATTGAACAAAAAAGAGTTAACAACAAGAAAAATAAATACTATGGGGGTTTTAAAATTCAACTTTTTAACGGAAATGAGTCTCAAGCATATAAAATAAAGCGCGATTTTGATGCTGCATATCCAGATTATCCGACGGTAATAATCTATAAATCTCCAGAATGGAAAACTCAAGTTGGTCCATTTAAAACTAGATTAGAGGCAGATAGAACTTTGCTAATTATAAAAGACAAGTTTATTGGAGCAATTGTATTAGAAGAAAAACTATAAAAACCAATAATTTACAAACAAAAAAAAGAGGCTGATGCCTCTTTTTTTTTATATATTAAAATTAAAATTATCTTTTTAATTTCTTTTTAACTTCTACTTCTTGATATGCTTCAATAACATCTCCAACTTCAATATCGTTGTAATTTTTAATTTGAAGACCACAATCATATCCTTTTGAAACTTCCTTAGCATCATCTTTAAATCTTTTTAAAGACGATAATTCGCCAGAATAAACAACAACACTATCTCTAATAATTCTAATTTTAGAATTTCTAAATATTTTTCCACTAGTTACCATACAACCAGCAATATTTCCAACTTTAGAAATTTTGTATACTTCTCTAATTTCAACATTACCAGTAACTTCTTCTTTCAATTCTGGAGATAACATTCCTTCCATTGCATCACGAAGATCATTAATTGCATCATAAATAATAGAGTATGTACGTACATCAATTTCTTCATTATCAGCTAATAGTCTAGCATTACCAGAAGGTCTCACATTAAATCCAACTATAATAGCATCAGAAGCTGAAGCTAACAATACATCAGATTCGGTAATTGCACCAACTCCTTTATGAATAATATTCACCTGAATTTCTGCAGTAGAAAGTTTTTGGAATGAATCAGTTAAAGCTTCTACAGAACCATCCACATCACCTTTTAAGATAATATTTAATTCTTTAAAGTCACCTAAAGCAATACGTCTTCCAATTTCGTCTAAAGTAATATGACGTTGTGTTCTAACAGATTGTTCACGTTGTAATTGAGATCTTTTTGAAGCAATTTGTTTTGCTTCTTTTTCATCTTCAAAAATATGGAACTTATCACCTGCTTGAGGAGCTCCATCTAAACCTAATATTGAAACCGGTGTTGATGGTCCTGCTTGTTTCATTGAATTACCTCTTTCATCAAACATAGCTTTTACTTTACCACTATGTTTTCCTGCAAGCATATAATCTCCTATTTTTAAAGTTCCTTCTTGAACTAAAATAGTAGAAACATAACCTCTACCTTTATCTAATAAGGCTTCTACAACTGTACCCACTGCGTGTTTATTAGGATTTGCTTTTAAATCTAGCATTTCTGCTTCTAATAAAACTTTTTCAAGTAATTCTTCAACTCCTTGTCCAGTTTTTGCAGAAATTTCGTGAGATTGAATTTTACCTCCCCAATCTTCAACTAAAAGGTTCATTTGAGAAAGTTGCTCTTTAATTTTTTCAGGATTCGCAGCTGGTTTATCTACTTTATTTATTGCAAATACAATAGGTACTCCTGCAGCTTGTGCGTGACTAATTGCTTCTTTTGTTTGAGGCATTACATCATCATCCGCAGCAATTACAATAATTACTAAATCCGTTACCTGAGCTCCACGAGCACGCATTGCCGTAAAGGCTTCGTGACCAGGAGTATCTAAGAATGCTATTTTTTGTCCATTTTTTAATTGAACTCCATAAGCACCAATATGTTGTGTTATTCCACCTGATTCACCAGCAATTACATTCTCTTCTCTAATATAATCTAATAACGATGTTTTACCGTGATCCACGTGTCCCATTACCGTAATAATTGGAGCTCTTGATTCCAATTCTGCTTCGGTATCTACATGTTCTTCAATAGATTCTTCTACTTCTGCTCCAACAAAATCTAATGAATAATCAAATTCTTCCGCAACAATTGTTAAAGTTTCAGCATCTAAACGTTGATTCATTGTAACCATCATACCTAATGACATACAAGTTCCAATAATTTTTGTTACTGGAATATCCATCATAGTAGCAATTTCACTTACAGTTACAAATTCTGTAACTTTTAAAATTTTACTTTCTGCAGCTTGTAATTCTTGATCTATTTCAGATTGTTGACGGTGTAAATCTCTTTTATCTCTTCTATATTTAGCTCCTTTACCTTTTTTAGATTTACCTTGAAGTTTTTCTAAAGTTTCACGTACTTGTTTTTGTACATCTGCTTCAGAAGGTTCCTCTTTAATAATAGGTTTTCTACCTCCGCGTTGTGCATTTCCACCACGTGCCGCAGGACCTCTTTGAGAAGTTCCAGGAGCCCCCGGCTTTTTATCAGCACCAAAAGGTGTTTTTTTAATTCTTCTTCGCTTCTTTTTATTCGGATCAGAAGTATCTCCTTCTTTTTTAGTTCCTGCCGCTTGAGGTTCAGGTTTTTTCTTTTTAGGTCTTTCAAACTGTTTTAAATCTATAGTTTTTCCAGTAATTCTTGGACCCTCTAATTTTTTGTATTTTGTTTCAATAGTTTGAGACTCAACTGGCTCTATTACATCTTCCACTTTCTTTTTAGATTCTTGACCTTTTGGAGCAACTGGTGGTTGCTTTTCAGGTTTTACAAATTCTTTTTTAGGTGTTGGTGTAACGGCAGCTTTAGGTTTCTCTGTTTCCACAGTTTTACTTATTGGTTTTTCCACTATTGGTTTTTCTGTTTCAACTACCTTATTAATTGGCTCAACTATTGGAGTTTTAACTTCTTGTTTTTCCGGTTGTGGTTTTACTTCCTCAACTACTTTTGGTTTTTCCTCAATAACTGGCTTTTCTTCAGCTTTTTCTTGAACTGGTGGTGTTACAACAGTTTCTTTTTTAGGTTCAATATCAATTTTACCCACTGTTTTAACCTCAAGCTTTTCTGCTTTTGCTTTAACAACTACCTTTTTAGCTTCTTCTTCAACCCGATGTTTTTCTTGTTTTTCTTCTAAGGCAATACGTAAAGCTTCTTTTTCTTTTCGTTTTTCCTCACCTACTTCTTTAGATTCAGCTTTTTTGCTTTTATCAGTTTGAAAACCATCCAATAATATTTCGTATTCATCATTAGAAATTTTGGTTGTTGGTCTAGCTTCAATATCAAAGCCGTGACTTGTTAAATGCTCAACAGCCCTGTCTAATGAGATATTTAATTCTCGTAATACTTTGTTTAGTCTCAATGTTTTGTTGTCAGCCATATAGTTA